>NZ_BAAHYY010000008.1:0-59835 GCF_054657315.1 Marinitoga arctica
GACTTTTTAGACGCCATATTATTCTATATTATGCTCAAAAAGCATAATAATCAAAAGTTCAAAAATATCTGAAAAAATTGCATATGAAGTCGGATATTGTTTTAATTTATTGCTAATTTTAGTATACCACTTTTAACATAAAAACAAAAGCGCCATTCGGCGCTTTATAAAAGTGGATTATCAACAACATACTCTTCTACTAATTCTTTATAATCATCAAGCCAATATGCTTCTGGATTTCTTTTATAAACCATAAATTTCCCTGCATTGTTAGGATCATGTGCTCTTTGATATCTAAAAATAATATGTTCTTTAGTCAACCCAGCTACTTCAATTTTTCCTGTTTCATGGGACATTGCAAATCTTGCTCTTTTTGCCAGACCAGATACATTCATAATAGCTTTTAAAAATATTTGGTACCCTTCTTCTATAGGCAAAGCAAAAGGTTTATTACCAGCTACTGGTCTTCCTTGGAATACATAATAGGGTGGAATGCCAATAAATGATAATTTTTTAAACAATTCCATTAAAACTCGCCAATCTGAATTAATCCCCTTTATCAATGGAGTTTGATTAGCTAATATTGCTCCTGCTTTTAATAACATATTTATCGCTTTTATTGAAACATCTGTAATTTCATTTGGATGATTAAATTGAGTCATTATATATATCTTTTTTTCATTTGTAGAATACTTTTTTATCATTTCTATTAAATCAGGATCATCAATTACTCTATACGGATTAAATGCTAACATTTTTGAACCAATCCTAATAATTTGAACATGTTCTATTTCTCTAATTTGTTTTACAATGTTTTCCAACTTTTTAGTGGATAATAATAATGGATCTCCTCCTGTTAAAAGAACATTGGTAATCTCTTTATGTTGTTTAATATATTCCAAATCATCACTTACATCTCTTACAACCTCAGCTCCAACATTTATAAATAATCTTTTTCTAAAACAAAATCTACAAAATCCTCCACATACATCATTTACAAGCAGTAAAGCTGTATCTCTGTATTTGTGTTGCAATCCTTTGCTTATAGTGTATGATTTTTCATTCGATGCATCCAATCTACCCCATTCTTCCCATTCTTCCAATTCTTCCATTTGTGGAATTATTAAACGTTTAATAGGATCATTAGGATCATCCCAATTAATTAAACTCAAATAATAGTCATTTGCCCTGAATTTAAACTTTTTTGTAACCTTTTTTAATTCTTCTCTTTCTTCTTTTGATAATTGTTCAACCTTATCAATATCAATAATATACTTTACCTTCAATTCATCCTCCTCCTTTCAATTTTTAAAAATAAAAGATTGACTCAATTCGAGCCTTAATATTAAAAATTATATCTATTGAAGTTCACTTGCAGAAATAAAAGGAAGATAATGAAGTTTGTAATAACTACAATAAAATTATATCATATTTTTTTAATATTCAAAAATAACTTGCGGTTTATCTTTAATAGGGTGTTTGACTATTATACATTCTATATTAAAAACCTCTTTCATTATTTTCTCTGTTATTATTTCTTCTGGTTTTCCAGAATATCTTATCTTGCCATCTTTAAAAATATATATTCTATCAGAATATAATGAAGCTAAATTCACATCATGAAATACAGATAAAACACTTTTATTTTTTTTAATTGATTCATCCTTCACCATTCTAATCAATTGCTGTGTATAACCAGGATCTATTTGGGATACAAATTCATCCAACAACAATATATCAGTATCCTGTACTAAAGCTCTTGTAAGCATAACTCTTTGCTTTTCCCCTCCACTAAGATAATTATATATCCTATCTTTAAATTTAAATGTATTCGTTTGTTTCATTACTTCTTCTATAATTTTTTCATCTTTTGAAAATAATGTTTCATAAGGTATTCTTCCAGAGGATATTATGCTTTCCACTGTAAAATTAAAAGAAGTAAAAAATTCCTGAGGAACTACAGATATTTTTTTAAATAATTCTTTTTTCGAATACTGTTCAATATTTTTTTGAGAAATAAAAACTTCTCCTTCATTTTTCTTTTCTAAACCCGTTATTAATTTTAAAACTGTTGTTTTACCTGAACCATTTGGCCCTATTATCGATACAAATTCTCCTTTGTTTATATACATATGCTTTATATATAAATTAAAATATCCATCATATGAAAAATGTAAGTTTTTTATTTCTAAAACTTTCATATTTTTCTTCCTCTTTTCATTATCAAAATAAAAATAGGTGCACCTACTATAGATGTTGTTACCCCTATAGGTAATTCAGTAGGTCTAAATAAATATCTAGAAAACAAATCGGCATATCCAAGAAAAACTCCACCATATATTAAAGAACCAATTGTCGAAAAATATATATTAGGACCTGTTAATTTTCTTACAAGATGAGGTATTATCAGTCCTACAAATCCTATAATTCCAGCTTTAGAAACTACAACAGAGACGGCAAAAATATTAATTGTCAAAACCAATAATTTTATCTTTTCAGGATTAATTCCAGAAAAAACAGATATATCATCTCCCATAGCAACTACTTCAATATGTTTTTTAAAAATAAAATTTACTAAAATTTGTAAAGAGAGGAAAACACTTAATATAATTAAATCTGACCAAACTATATTACCAGTACTTCCCATAAGCCAAAAATTAATATGTAAAAGATTTTGCCAAAATAAAACGGTAAATAACGTTGAAATAGAATTAAACACAAAACCAACGATAACTCCACTTAAGATTAATGATACTACAGGTATTTTTTTACCTTCTTTAGCTAAAGAAAATGTAATAAACGTTGCTAATAATGCCGAAAAAAATGCAAAACTTTCTATTCCAAAAGGTAAATTAATTCCATATACACTTTTTAATGCTGTATATATAACAGCACCAAAACTCGCTCCCGATGAAATACCTATAATGAACGGATCGGCAAGTGGATTTTTTATAATCATTTGAAAATCATTTCCCGCTATTGCTAATATAGACCCTATAAGCAATGTACCAAGAATTCTAGGTAAACGCAAATTGAAAATTATTCTATTATACAATACATTTTGTGATTTATCGAAAAATGCAAAAACTACATCTTTAAATGGTATATTCACTGTGCCTAAAGATACGAATAAAATAATAGAAAAAATTATTATTAAACTACCTAAAAAAAGGTGAAAAAACGGGGAAGATTTCCCCGTTTTTAATTTCACTTGTTTTCACTGAAGAGTTTATTTAGCTCTCCCAATAAATCTATTAATCCTGTGTTTGGTAAAGAAGCTTTATTACCATCAATAACAAACACTTTATTATTTTTTACTGCATTAACATCTTTAAATTGCTCTGCATTTACTATCAAATTGTATGCACCTTTATCTCCAGGATAATATCCTGGCACTAAAATTATATCAGGATTTTCTTTTACAACAAATTCAGGACCAACAGCAAACCACCCATTATTACCTGTATATGGTGCAGTAACATTTATACCTCCAGCATATGTAATTAATTCATTTAAATACGAACCTGTTCCACATGTCCACATTTGAGACACACTACCATATGCTGATAAATATATTACTTTTGGTTTATTTCTCCATGCAAATGTGTTTTTTGCTATGTTCAACATTCTTGCTCTTAATTTTTGTGAATAATCTTGAGCTGTTTTTTCTTTTCCCAAAATTACTCCTACAAGAGATAAATCCCTAAAAACTTCATTTAATGTAGTTGCATTTAAAACAAATGCTTTTATACCATATTTTTCTAATTTTGATACTTCACCTTCTTGAAATCCTCCTGTTAACAATACAACATCAGGATTTAAAGCTATTATTTTTTCAACATTTAAAGGCACCATATTTCCTATTTTTTCAACATCTGTTATATATGAATCAAAATCTGTAACACCAACAACTTTATCTTTAGATCCAAGCTTTACTACAAAATCTGAAATTGCAGGAGCTGCAACAACAATTCTTTCAACTTCCTTGTCAAAAACCACTACTCTGCCCAAATCATCTACCAATGTTATTGGTTGAAATGCAAATACTGACAATGCTAAAATTAATAAAACTCCCACCAATACCTTTTTCATATAATCCCTCCTATAAAAAATCTATTTTCCATCTTCTTTCCGCGAGAAGATGGAACAAATTCCTTTAAAATAGGTCTCCCGGCTTGTGGTTCTTCCTACTACCAACGCCTTCCCAGAGAAATGTTTCCAGTGGCATAAGTGTTGGTTTCGTCCCCACTCACGGTGGCGCGACCGCAACGGATTTTCACCGTTTTCCCTTACATTTTAAAGGAATTTTTATTCACTTTTCTATGATATTATAACATGAAATTCTATTAATGTAAATAGAATAAAAAAACCCCGGGAAATCCCGGGGGTTAATAAAGTTATTGATTTGCTGCTATTCCACCAATTAAATTATACCAATTTAAATCTTTAGATGGTGTATTACTGAATGGGTTTGGACCAAACTCAAAATCTGGTGTAGTATTATAATCATAATCGAAAATTAGTATTCCATTTAAAGAATCTGATAATATTGCTTTGTCAGCCCAAGCCGTTGCATCATGATATGGGGTAACATCTACTGCAGACCCCTGTGTATCATACATGTCAATTATTTTATTATTATCAGTATCCCCATCTGGATATCTTCCATCTGAATTATCTAATGATGTTAAGTTTGCAGGATCTACTTGGAATGATATAATACCTTTATTACCAGCTGCTATTAAGTAATAATCAAATCCTCCATTAGAAGCTGTGTATTCAACATCTGTTATCATAGCATCCTCAAATCTTACAGCATATTTATCAGAAGTTGTATTAGCATCTGTTGGTCCATCTTCACTAAATTTTCCATTTGCAGTATTATATTCTTTTAATACAATTCCAGCACTTCCGTCTGCTACAACAACAAAATCAGATGTATTTGATAATTCAATTGAAAATGCATAACCATCTGTATCATATCTTTCAACAAATGTTAAAGCGTCTTCCGCTGCATATGTTAATGATCCAATTCCATCATCTCCAAGAGCTGCAAATATTATGTTATTTGTTGTATCTATTGCTAAGTCTACAACTACTTTTCCGTCAACACTAACGTTTTTAACATAAGATGGAGCTCCCACAGTAGATATATCAATAACCGCTATACCAGCTGTACTATCTGCTACATATAAGTAAGTTCCAGATGTTTCAGAAGGTAATAATGAATATGCATATCCATCTGTATCAACGTAATTATTACTTAAGGCAGGCGTATCACCTGTTCCACCACTACCATCATCTAAAATATTTCCATCTCCATCACTATCTAGATCTATTACAGAAACTCCTGCTGCACCATCTGCTACATATAAATATCTAGAACCATCAAACCATATATCTTCTGCTGATCCTCTTGTTTTAATAACTGCTACTATACTTCCATCATTTTTTAATATTCTAACTCCACCTGATTTATCTGCAACAATTATAGCTACTTCATTAGCTTCTCCAGATATTCCATTGTCATTATAATCTGTTGTAATTACAATACTTCTTCTTGCATTCATTCCTACTAAACTATTTGCGTTAACTGCATCTGAATCATAAGGTGCTGATATTACGTCATCTATTATATTTAAATCAGTACCTATTTTTACCAAACCATTAAAGCTATCAAAAACATAAAGTGTAGAACCATCTATATCTAACGCTTTTGCATATCCAGATGTACCTTTTACTCCAACGTATGTAAGATCAGATTTTTTTAATTTAATTATGCCCATAGTTCCATCTGCAACAAATAGCGCATCTTCAATTGTTGAATAAACTGCATCTTCTGCATATCCAGGAGTATCGAAACTATATAATGCTATTGGATTATTCTCATCTGTAACATCATATTTTATTACTCCCTTATCTTTTGCGGTAGCATAAATGTATTTACTAGACCCCGATGCTTCAAAAACAACACTATTTATATCAACAGAATTGGAATTATTATCAGTATTTATGCTTGTTATTAATAAAGGATTTGAATAATCTGAAATATCTAATAATAACAATCCTTCTGTACCCGCTGCAACATAAGCAATTGTTCCATCATATGTTACATCATATGTTTTATCAGTTACATTATAACTTCCTAATAATTGAAAATCAGTATCCCTTGCTCCATCAACTTCAAATGTTGCTTTTAATATTTTTATACCGGAATCTTCAACAGCTGCTAAAATATAGTATTCTCCGCTATCTTCTTTTTTTACTATTTTTCTTGTTATTCCGCCAAGGGATATTTTACCACCATCTATATCAGTATTATCCGTTTCAGGTACCCCTGCATTTAAATGATATGAGATAATACCTTCACTACCATCTGCAACTAAAAGATATTTTTCCGGTGTGGATGTATCAATTTTTACTATATCATAAGCATAACCATCTGTATCTTGAGATTGTAATTGAGTCATCTTGTTCGTATAACCTGCATCGAAAATAAATATCCCTTCATATCCACCTGCTGCATAAATTCTATCTACTGGATTGATAGTAAAGCTTCTAATTGAATCAGATTCTCTGGTACCTCCTTTTGGATCTTTTGCTATTACTTTCCAATAATATGTTACCCCTGTTTGAGTAAACGTATCATTATAACTACTTGTTGTAAGATCTTTTGCATATAACGTTGTCGGATTTGAGTTTGTATCGAGATATAAATCGTATGTTATAGCATCACCATCAGGATCTACAGGAATACTCCAGGTAAAACTAACATTAGCTCCTGCTGCAAATGATGCACCATTAGCAGGTGCAGTTAAATCAAATGAACCTGGAGGTGTATTAAGTTCTGGTTTTGTTTTATTATAATTTCTTGAAAAAATAATAAAATCATATAAATCTATTTTTCCATCTGGAAAAGCTATACTATAAATATTGTTATTTTTCCAATCTCCTACAGGTGTAATTTCTGATGGATAAATATCAAAATCCGAATCGTAACTAACATCCCCAATTTTTGAGCCATAATGATCTAAAAATGCAATAAAATCATTAATATTAACGACTTTATCCTTTGATAATCCTCTACTTACATCATCGAAATCCCCTAAAAGTTTTGGATTATATATTGTAACCTCTCCAGTATGTTTATCTACACTAACTTTTTGTAAGGCATTATTCAAAAGAGTAGCATCAACTGATAAAGTTATAGTTTGTTTCGGATCAACATTTTTTGCTCTCCAATATATTTTCACCAGATCACTTGAAGCCATTGTTAACTCTTGACCATTCACTGTAGAAAATTCTATTAAAAGTTTCCCTCCTGTTTTTTCTACCGTAGCTTTGTTTATATTACTTATTAAAACATCTACACCATCACCATCTACACCTTTATTTTCTATTTCCATGAAATTTTCATCATAATAAAATTCTATACTAAATGCCTCTACTCCAGAAATATTTTCTGCATGTATTATGGACCATGTTGAGTCATTAGTCAAAACATTTGTAGCATCTGATACACTTAAACCATCTTCATATGGTGCTGTTGCTTTTGTTATTACTCTATTACTTTTTTCATCAAGTAAAGCTGCTTTAGTTATAATTTGATTTTTTTCTACATTTAAATAATTCCTTTTAATTGAAAACAATTTTTCACCTTTTACTATGTCTCTTTGTGCTCTCGAAAACATGATAATTGTTTTGTTACCTTCATTCTTAACCAACAATAACGAATCACTCTTGTCGTAAATAAATGCATCTTTTGGTATGTTTGCATTAATATCCAATTCTACTGCAGATGCGTTTACTTTTGAATAAATGTCATAGTTATTAGATAAATCCACGCTAATGTGTTTAGTATTTAATAATTCTACAGGTGCTGCTTTAAAACATCCCACAAAAATAAATGCTATAATTAGCAAAATCCCTAAAAATAAAATCCCTTTTTTGTTACGCATATTTTCACCTCCGTGTATTAAATTCCAATTTTAGTATCGTCTTTACAAAAAAAAACTTTAGTTTAATTTTAATTTTATATTAATGATAAATCACTATACATTTAGACGAATCTATTATTTTTTAGTTCAATATTTTACTATAAAAAATAGAGGTGCTTTGAAAACACCTCTGTTACTGAATTGAAATTATCCCAACATCGGAAGTATCTACTTCTAATTCTTTTCCATTTGAATCTACTATTTTAGTATTATCAGTAAATCGTAATTCTGTATTTCCAGATGATCCTATTGCCGTAAATGTTATTTTTATAATATCACTATTATTAACGTTAAATGGAGAAAAAGATAATGTTGTGATTTTTAATTTTCCATTATTAATATTAACAATTAAATTTCTTCCTGTTAATTCACCAATAAATTGAATATCGCTTTCTGAGACACTTAATTTTGTATTATCATATTTTATTTCAATATCAAAAGCCAATACATTTTCCAATTTTTGGCCATGTATTATTAATTCTCCCTGTCCTCCAGATGGAATAGTTGTGTCTTTAAAATATAATTTAGGCGTTAATGGGCCGATAGAATCTTTTACGGTAAATTTATATATATCGCTAGAATTTTCTCCACCTTTTCCATCTTTTGCTACCACTTTCCAATAATATGTTGCACCTAATTCTAAATCTGTTAAATACATAGTTGTTGTTTTTAAATCTTTTTTATATGGAACTGTAAAATTGCTTGATTTTCCAAAATACAAATCATATGTTAATGTGTCTCCATCAGGATCCGTCGCACTCCAGCTTAAAGTAACATTAGGTTCTACATTAGTTGTATTATTTAATGGCTCTAGCAATATAGGTTTATTTGGTGGATTATTTATTTCTTCAGATGTTGTAAATGAGTATATATCGCTTGATGTTTCTCCACCTTTTCCATCTTTAGCTACTACTTTCCAATAATATGTTGTATTAGTATCTAAAACCATTGAATATGTTGTATTAGTATAATCAGTTTCTATAGGAGTTGATAGGATTGGCTCAGTATTAATATAAACATCATATTTTAATGTATCTCCATCAGGGTCTGAACATTGCCACTTTAAAACTACATTATTTGAAATATTATTAGCATTATTTAACGGTTCTAATAAATTCGGTTTTAGTGGTGGATTATTTTGAACACCTTCTTTAATAACAAAAGACCATATGCTACTTTTTGAAATATTTCCTTTTTCATCAATTGCTTCAATATACCAATAATATGTACCTGCCGTAAGATTATTTATTTGATATGAATTTTGATTTAAGTTTGAGGCTAATAAATTCGGGTTATTATTGGAATCAAAATAAAGATTATAATATACATTATCCCCATCAGGATCTGATGATTCCCAAGTTAATGTTATGCTTGTTAATGATATTTCGCTCCCATCTTGTGGATAAGGATTATATGGTTTCAAAGGAGGTCTATTTTCAGGTATATTAATGTTTTTATTAATGTTACCTGTGTGTTTTTTGTCTCCTAAATATATTGGCCATGGTGAATTTCTCAAATAATTTGATTCACCATATACACCATATAAATATCCTTCTGTATTACCAAATATTATTACACCATTCACATCTATATTTGGTGAGTACTTTATTTTCTTATATTCATCGAACCATTTTAATTCACCATTATATACAATAAACTTATTTTTTGTAGTAATATATTTTGTATTCTCCATCAATATTAATGAATACAATTGCTCATCTATATTTATTTTCTCAAAAGTATCACTAATATAATAATATTTGAATATGTTACCGTTATTACTTTCAAAAACAATTGCATTATTATTATCAATTAATATACTTCCAATAATTTTTTGACTTATATTTTTTTCAAATTCTATAATTCCATATTTATTTATTGCATATATTTTATCATTAACTGCAAAATAAACATTTTCATTGTTATCCATAGATAAATAGGTGGTTATTTCTGTTGAAAAAGATATTTTAAACCTAAGATTCCCATTTTCATCATAACTATATAAATAATTATTTAACCCAAAATAGAGGTTATTTTCATAGTCTATTACTATATTTGTAGTAGGATAACCATTTAATTTAATATTCCAGATTTTATTCCCAAATGCTCCTAATTTATATAACATTCCTATATCAGTTACAACAAATATTTCACTATTATTTCCTAATGCTACAGGTTTTTTTATTGCTCCATTTAAAATTACTTTATTTGTTAATGTTCCATCAGAATTAATAATATATAACTCACCATTTTCATTTCCAATAATAATTTGATTTAAAGGGTTTAATACCACACTTGAATTAATAAATCCATTTGTATTATATTCCCAAATTTTATTTCCACTTGAATCATATGAATATACTTTTCCAGAACTGGTAGAAAAATAAATAATATTTTCATCTGAAATAACCGGTGAAAAAATTGTTGCTCCCTCTACCTTTACCTTAAATTTTTGAGATGCAGGAGAAGGTATTGTATTAAATGAATAAATATCACTTTCTGAGGATAATTCTCCATCATTAGATATTATTTTCCAATAATATTTTTTATTGTTTTCCAATTCAATCACATATGATGTTGCATGAGTTGTTGTAATAAATTCTAAATTTTCTCCTTTACCTAAATAAATATCATAACTTAATTCATCATCTTCCATATCTTCACATTGCCATTCTAATTCTAGTTTTACAGGTATTTCAACGCTCTGATTTTGTGGATATATTAATTCTGGTTTTTTTGGCGCCGTATTATTTCTTATATAAGATTCTCTATTATTGAAAATATTCTTACCAAACTTTGACCAAAAACCGCTTAATATATTTTTATCTTCAATTGAAATGGCATATAATTTATTTTCTGAAGCAAAATATAATATACCATCATTTAATAATGCATATGTAATTATTTCTCCAAAATTTTCCAAATTTAGTTTATTTTCGTTTTGTATTATTCCATTATTATAGGCTATAATTAAATTCTTATTTTCAGTTATCAGTAAGCTTTTTGAATATATATTATTTTCAATGTATGTATCTATTAAGTTGCCTTCTTTATCTATTTTAAATATTTTATCTTTACTAGATGCATAAAAATTTTCACCATCATATATTATCTCATTTTCTGGATTTTCTGATAAGCTTAATTCCCAATTTTTAATTCCTGCCATTGAATAAGAATATATCTTATTTCCTACAGAAAAGTAAATATTATAATTTTCATCGTTTGAGACCAACGAAGTGATGTTTTGAGATAGATTTATTTCTTTAAATATTTCACCTTTAGGTTTTACAATTATTATTTTCCCTTCATTACCATTATTACCTGATATTACCAAATAGCCATTTTTTATTACTAAAATTGGGGCATTTGGTAATAAATTATAATTTTTACTCCAATATAGTGAATAATTTTCTAAGGTATATACAAATATATTTCCATTATCTGTAATTACATATAAATATTTTCTATTTTGATAATCTTTATTTAATGTAATCCCGATAATCTCATCGGGTACATTTATTGTGTTAATAATTTCAAAATTATTTAAATTCACTATTTGTATTATCCCACCATTAAGAGGAATATAAATTAAATTATCGAAAATAACGCTATTTGATCTTACACCTGATAAATCTAATGAACAACATTCTGTACCATTTGTGTTTAGCTTATATATTTTATTTTCACTAACTACTATTAATCTATTATTATATATAAAGATATCTTTGATATTAGAAATATCTTTTTCCCATTGAAGATTTTTTTCTTCTTTTTTAGTCATAAAATATATTTCATCACTTGATTTTATTCCTCCATATATATCTTTTGCTACTATTTTTAAATAATAATTAGTATTATAATTCAAATTAAGATTGTATTCTTTTGAAGATATATCTGTAGCTATTTTAGTGTAATTACCTGAATAATTTCCCAAATAAATATCATATTTTAAATTATCATTATCCAAATCAATACAATTCCATTTAATTTGAATATCTTTTGGCACTATTGAGTTATTTAAAGGATATAAAATTTCTGGTTTTTCTGGATTTTGATTAACATCTTCAACAATGATGTTTAAAAGTCCACTAGAATTATCCTTAGTATCTGAAACAATTATTTGTTCTTGAATTTTTCTAGTTAAATTAGGATGCTTTACAAAATTATATCCAGGTTTGAATATATATTTATTTCCCTGAATACTAGCTCCATTATTTGTTACTATACTATATTCAAAATAATTATCCTCCATATCAGATATAAAATTACTTAAATCCAATTCAAATTCCTCATTTTCTTTAACTATAAAATCTTTTTGAGGAAAATCTATGGTAGGTGATGTATTATCTGCTGTTTTAAATTTCCATGTCTCTGATGTATTAGATGCCCCAAAAGTATCATGAGAAACAACTTTCCAATAATATAAAGCTCCTAATTTTAATTTATCTATTGTATATTCAGTATTCAGTAAATTTGTTGCAATTGGTGTAGTTAATTGACTTGATTCTGAAATATATAAATCATAAAAAACCGTATCCCCATCAAAATCCACACTTTTATTCCATTTGAAAGTTACATTATATGGATAAACATCATTTTCATTATCTGCTGGATATTGCAAAAATGATTTTATTGGCTTTGAATTTACAAAAATAGTTTCAAAAGAAACTTCTTTTTGTACTCTATTTCCTTTAATATCAATAGCTTCCAATGTCCAATGATATTTAGTATTCTCCTCCAAATCCACTTTTAAATAATTTAAAACAAGATTTTCAATCTTTTTCTTTAATATTCCATTAGAGTATAAATAAAAATTATACTTTAATATATCTTCTTCGGGATCTCTTACATCCCATTCAAAAGTAGTTTCTCCAGGATTAATTTTTTCCCCATCTCCTGGTTTCATACTTTTTATTATAGGAGGTTGATTCTGAAATATACATCCCTGAAATAAAAACAAAAACAAAATTAGAATCATTATATTTATCTTTTTCATATATATTCCTCCTATATTTTCAGACATTATATATTAAACTTTTGTTCATAATAATATTTTCATATTATTTTTCTACATTACTCTTATAATAACCTATCTTATAATAAGATAATCCCCCTACAAAATCGTAGAGGGATTATATTATTTATATTATTATATTTCTTCTTCAACAGGTTCTTCTTCTTTTCCTGCTTTGGCTATTGCTATAAAGCCTTCTATTATAATCCATAATGCAATTACAAGTGTTGCAACTGTAATGAATATTAATAATCCGTTATTTGAATTAATAAACTTATTCAAGTTCATTAATGTTGCGTATAATGTTATTACCATCATAAATAACATAGGTAATCCAGTAATCCAAATAGGTTTTTTCTTCTTTGCCAAATACACTGTACCTACTAATAATGCTAAACTTGCCAATAATTGATTTAATGCTCCAAATACTGGCCATAATATTAAAGCACCTTTACCGCCATCTGCTGATAATGCGAGGGCTAATGCCGCTAAAATAACTATCGCTGTGGAAACATATCTATTTTTTAATGGCTTAACTATTACTTCCTTATCTTTATTTGTGAATAATTCTTGTAATGCAAATCTTTGAATTCTTGCTGATGAATCCATTGTTGTACCAGCAAATGATACAATAAATACTGCCATAATTGTTTTCGCTAAATCTAAAGGAATACCATATGAATTCATTAAATTTGCTGATCCATTTATAACTGCAGACAATTTTGCTCCTAATCCACTTGCTGCTGCCCATGATGCATAATGTGATGTAAATGCTTCAATTCCTCCACCGTTCATACCCAAACCTGCTGTTACAGCAATAATAACTACTGTTGCGAGAACACCTTCTAGTATCATTCCTCCATAACCAATAGGTAATGCATCTGTTTCTTTTTCCATTTGCTTAACTGTAGTTCCTGATGCTGCCAAACTATGGAATCCAGATATAGCTCCACAAGCTATTGTTATGAAAAGTATTGGAAATAATGGTGGGGCATCTGGCACTGTTTGAAATGCTGGCGCAACAATTTTTGGATGTCCTATTATTATACCCAATACTAATAAAGCCATTGCTATTAATAATTCATGTGAATTTATATAATCTCTTGGTTGTAATAATTTATGAACAGGTAATGTTGAAGCAAGGAATACATATGCCATTAAAATATAAATCCATGTAACAACTGATATACCACTAATTGGGAATATAACCCCAATTGCAATGGTAACATACATCAAAATAACTGCAATTATTGAATAAACTGTATCATTTTTACCTTTATTATATACCATATAACTTAACCACATAGCTATAGGTATTTCCATCCATACTGGAAATACTGATTGTGGATACATATTAAACAGCAATGCTACTATTAAACCAAAAACAGCCAAAACTATCCATAATAAGAATTGTATCAAAATTAAAAATATTTTCGCTGTCCTTTCATTAATTAAATTACCTGTTAATTCACCAATAGTTTTTCCTTGATTTCTAGCGGATACAATTAATGATGTAAAATCATGAACTGCTCCCATAAATATTGAACCAAAGAATACCCATATAAATGCTGGTACCCAACCCCAAATTACACCTATTGCCGGACCAACTATAGGACCTGTACCTGCAATTGTTGTAAAATGATGTCCTAACAAAATATGTTTTTTTGTTGGGACATAATCAACACCATCTTCAAATTCTTTTGATGGAACCTGATTTTTATCGTTTAATCCAAAAATCTTTTTTGCAATCCATTTACCATACGTATTATATGCCAACCAATAACCTATGAAAGCTAAAACTGCCAAAAGTAATGAATTCACTAAAATTCCCCCTTTCTTATATTTATGTGTGATTAGTATATCAGATGATATGTTAATTTAACAATTAAACATACAAAAAAATGACCTGAATGGTCATTTTTTTGTATTAAATGTTATTTAATTTTCTTGACATCATATATTAAGCATATTTCTAACATCTTTCATGTGGGTTTTACCTATAGGGATAATTTTATTATTTTTCATCTGAAGAGAATTAAGACCCTTTATAAATTTCTCCACATAATTTAAATTGATTATATACGACTTATGAATTCTTAAAAAATTATATGGTAATTCTTTTTCTAATTTATTTAAATTTTTAAAATGTTTAAGAATATATTCATTATCAATCGTTATAACCTGTATTTTTTTATCAAAATATTCAAAAAAACATACTTCATCAAAATCTAAAAATACTATTTCATTATTATTTTCAACTGCTATTTTATTCAATTTAGTTTCTTTAAATATTTCCTCAATTCTATTTATTGTTTCTATAAATCTAGCTTCTGAAATAGGCTTTGTTAAGTAATCCAATGCCTTTACTTCAAAAGCATCCACTGCATACTCTGAATATGCCGTTACAAATACAATTTTATATTTTTCAAGATATTTTGAAGCTTTTATTCCATTCATTTTTGGTAATTCGATATCAAGAAATATAACATCAACGCTATTTTTCTCTTTGCTTTTTAAAAACTTTTCGACACTTTCAAAACATCCTAGAATTTCAAATGATGTCATTTCTTCAATTAAATCTTTCAAAGCCTCTCTTGCATAATATTCATCATCTATAATGGCTACTTTTATCATATTATTACTTCACCAACTTTTTCTTTTATTATAATTTCTACTATTGTTCCACTGAATATTCCATTCTTTATTGATAAATTATAATTTTCCCCGTATAAAGAAGATAATCTGTTTTTTATAAGTGTTAGACCCTTCCCTTTAGACTTATTATTTAAGATTCCTTTACCATTATCTTTTACTGCTATATAAATTTCATCAACCCTTTCTTCTATTGATATTTCAATTATTAATTTTTTATCGTTCATTCCATGTTTAATTGAATTTTCTACTAAGGGCTGCAAAAGAAATGGTGGAATTTTTTTTTCTTTTATATTCCCTATATAATCAATCACATAATCCAGTTTATCTTTAAACCGCAATTTCATTAATTCAAGATAGTCAACTGTAAATTTTACCTCTTCTTTTATATTTACTAATCTAGAATTTTCATATAATGTATATCTTAACAAATCTGATAAATTATCAATAAACCTATTTACTTTTTTCGGATCTGTTTTTGAAATATATTTTATTGCATTTAATGTGTTAAAAAGAAAATGTGGACTTAAATTGGACATTAATTCTCTTAGTTTTTCTTCTGTTGCTAATTTTAAATCTTCATTAATTTGATAAATCGAAATTATTAATGATAAAATTTGTGCAAGTTTTTTACCAAATATAATATCAGAATTTTTTATAGAATTTTTTTTAGAATAATATAATTTTAATGTTCCAATTAATTCTTCATTTATATCTCTTAATGGAACTATTATGGCAGAATGCAAAGGACAATCTTTTTTTTCACAATTAATTCCTTTTTTCCCTATAATCTTCAAACCTTGCCCATTTTTTATAACTCTTTTTGTGGCTTCTGTTTTTATACTTAATCCAGAATAATGATGATCTTCTCCTATACCAACGTGAGCAAGTATTTTTCCCTTGTCTGTTAATGAAACTGCCTCAAAATCTGTATTATCTAATATTGCAACAGCGATATCTTTAGCACTATCTTCATTAAAACCTTTTTTTATCGTATTTAAACTACTTTCCATTATAACAAATATAGAGTTAATTGTATTTTCTGTAGTAAATTCAAGTTTTTCTTCCATATTTATTATCATAAAGTTTAGGAATGATATACCCAATGCATTTGTAATAACCATAGGAAATAATATATTAAACGTTATATCATAAGCTAAATTAAATGGTTTTACCATTATCAATACATATGTTAAATGAATTATTTCTATAACAATTGTATAAAAAAGTGCTCTAAAAAAAGTAAAATGTTTTCTTCCATAATATTGTGATATTAATCCACTTATTATTCCTGCAGTTAATGTTCCAAAAAAACAAGGAATAGCCGTAATACCTCCAATAAAAAGCCTATGAGTTGCTGAAATTAATGCGGCAATAATTCCAGAAGGTATTCCACCTAACATCCCTGCAAGTATTACACCAATATCTCTATAATTTACTATAGCACCGTTATATTTTACTCCAAAAATTGTTCCTAAAATTCCTAATAACCCTCCAATAATACCAAGTATAATCCTATTTTTGGCAACTAACGTTTTGCCAAAAAGTTTTTTAATAAAGTATGTTTGAAAAATAATATAAGTTATAACTAATATCAATGATACTCTTTCAAGTAAAACCAAACTAATGTTTTCTAACATGGGTCTCTCATCATCGCCCTATCTCCAAAATCCCCCAAATCTTTTAATTCACATTCTTTTAGTTCTTTTGCTTTTCTTTTTGCTTCCTTATAAAAATTTAACGTTTCATTTATTTCCACATTAGATAACTCGCCTAACATTTCTTTTGCTTTTCCTTGTGGAGATTTCGAAGTAAATACTATTACTTTTTCATATTGATTTATAACTTTTTTTATACTTCTAATATCAATAACTCCTACTCCAAATCCATATAAAATTAAAGTTTTCATCATATACCCCCTATAAATTTGACATTAATTTTGCATAAACCTTTGTATCTTCTATTAGATGTTCTATTTTTATATATTCATTAGGTTGATGAGCCATGTGATCCATAGTTCCCCAAACAACTGCAGGTAATCCTTCATGTCTCAAAATTGCTGCACATGTCCCTCCGCCTATTCCGCCAACAAATGTTTTTATCTCTCTTAAACCTTCTATTACTTCTTTTAATTTTAATACCATTGGATGATCTGCCGGAGTTGGTTCTGGAGCTTTTTCAATTTGTGGAACTTCAATTGATATTTTTACACCAAACTTATTTTCATATTTTTCTTTTATATTATTTACATCATTTAAAATTTCATTTAAATCATATTGTGGTAAAATTCTACAATCAAAATACATTATATCTGTGCCTGGTATTGTATTTACATTATCTACATTATGTTCTTTTTTAGTTGGTTCAAATGTAGAAATAGGTATTCTTCCAAACATTTTATCAACAGCATTATATTTTTCATGTAAAAATTCATCTAATTCCCTTGCAAAATATATTGCCGCTCTATGTGCATTTTTTGCTACATTTGGAGTTGAGGCATGAGCTTGTTTACCTTCAGTAAATATTTTTAACCATAATATGGATTTTTCAGCTATTTCAATAAAAGAGCCCTCTTGATTTCCAGAATCTGGAACATAATACCAGTCATCTTTATCAAAAATTTTTTGTTTTAATAAATATTTAATACCAAAATCACTTCCTGTTTCTTCATCTGAAACAAAAACAAGTCCAACATTATTTTTAGGTCTAATGTTTAAATCCATTAAAGTTTTTACTCCAAATAGCGTGGCTATTAATGAACTACCATTATCTTCTGAACCTCTTCCAAATATTTTCCCATCTTTAACAACAGGATCAAAAGGATCATGTTCCCATAGAGTCAAATCTCCTTCAGGTACTTTATCCATATGTGTAATAAACCATATAGTTCTTTCAGGATTCGTACCTTTATATAATGCTACTATATTTGGTCTAAATCCATATTTAACTGCATCATCTGGCGCATCATATCTTTTAATTTCATCGAATTTTAGTTTTTTTAAATATGATTCTAACCACTCAGCAACTTCTTTTTCGCCAGGCCCTCCTGCTCTAGGATTTACTGAATTTATTGATACAAATTTTTTCAAAGCATTTATAATTTCATCTTCAATTTTTTCAACATAATTGATAATAGCCATTTTAATCCTCCCTTTTAATTAGTTATACAAATTAATTATACCATAATTTATATATAAAATAGACTAGATAATAGCATTTCCAAAAAGTAAGATAATAGAGCGTCTAAAAAGTCTAAAATGAAATGAAGACTCAAAGATTGCCCTTAAAATTATGAATGTAAGACGTCAAAATTACATAGATGTAATTTTGAGCGAAACAATACACGATGTATTGTTTGAGCGACGGGTGAGAATGAATAATTTTAAGGATTAGCAATCAAGCTGTCTGAATGAATTTTACTTTTTAGAGAATACAGTCTTGTAAGCTAAACTAAAACCATAAATTTCCTAAAAAAATATTATATTTTCAATATAATTATAACATAACTTTATTATTCTTAAAATATAAAAAAAGCAAGCCCGTTTTCTAGGCTTGCTTTTTTTATATTATTTATTTCCCAAATAACTGAAATATACAGACATTCTATAACCATCTCTATAAACTATAAATCCTATATAATCACCTTTTTTAATTTTTGATGCTAATTTCTGGAAATCTTTTATATTCTCTAATTTTGTACCTTTTCCATTTACATACATTTCCATAATAATATCGCCTTTTTTGATATTTACGTATTGTGCTTCTGAACCTTCTTTTACATCTTCTACCATTACACCATACATATCTTTAGGTAATTTATATTCATTTAAATCTTCTGGAGTTAAATCCCTTACTTTCAATCCTAAATAATATTCTTCTGTAGACTTTGCATATTCTTCTCTTTCCGCTAAAACTATTTCATAGGTTATTTCTTTTCCTTTTCTATTTACAACCACCTTTACCTTTTCACCAGCTGGATATGTTTTTACAATATATACTAATTCATCAGCACTTTCTATTTCTTTATTATCTATCTTTACAATAACATCTCCTGGTTTTATTCCTGCTTTTTCTGCAGGAGAACCTTTTTCAATATCACTAACAAAAGCCCCTTTTGTTACTTTTAATCCAAATGTTTTAGCCAAGCTTTCTGTTACATTTTGTATGTAAACTCCTAAATAAGCTTTTGATACTTTACCTGTATTGATTAAAGATTCAGCAAACCTTTTTGCGAAGTTAATAGGTATAGCAAAACCCAAATTTTGTCCTTCAGTTGGATTTACTATTGCTGTATTTATTCCAATAACTTGAGCATGTATATTTAATAAAGGACCTCCACTATTCCCAGGGTTTATGGCAGCATCTGTTTGTATTAAATCGGCATAATAACCATTTCCATCAGGTTTTGGTATTTTTCTGTGCACAGCACTTACAACACCTAATGTAACTGTATGTTTAAATCCTAATGGATTACCTATAGCAACTGCCCATTCGCCAATTTGAATATTATCAGAATCTCCTAATTCTATTACAGGTAATTCGTCTTTTGTTTTTACTTGCAAAACTGCTATATCCAAGTCTTTATCTCCACCAACATAATTTGCTTTATATTTTTTCCCTTTTAATGTTGTTACAGTTATTTCATCTGCATTTTCAACAACATGATAATTTGTTAAAATATATCCCCTCTTATCAAAAATAAATCCTGTCCCCAAAGCTTTAAATTCTCTATCTTGTGTCCAAGGTGATTCCCCAAAAAATCTTTTATAAAATTCTTCAAAAAATGGATCTACTGTAGTTTGCCTATGACCTACTGCTTCGATATTTACAACAGCTGGTGCTGCTTCATTTACAACATTAACAACTGGTGAAACATAATTAGGATTTACAAAAGCAAAAGATGATGTAATTATTAATAACACTGCCATTGCAAGAATAACTTTTTTCATTCTTATCACCTCCATTTTTATGACTACGTTATAAATTTTTACTCTATTTCCTTAGAATTTCCTTAGAATATTTTTAATTTATTCTAACAAAATTTTGTTGATTTTATAAAGTATTTCATGATTTGTTTCCATATCTCTATCAAAAACATTTTTAAATGTAAATTTTTCCTTTATTTTTAATGGTTTTCCTGACAATATAAATATATTTTCACCTAAATTTGAAACTTCAAAAGGATCATGAGTTACCATTATAATAGTATATCTCTCTTTTTTTTGAATATTTATCAATTCTTTTATAATTTTATACTTTGTTGAAATATCCAATGAAGAAAATGCTTCATCCATTAAAATAATATCTGGATTATACATAATTGCTCTTAATAAATTTACTCGTTTTTTCATTCCACCAGATAGTTCATCTGGATATTTTTTTAAAATATTTTTTTCTAAATTCATAGATACTAAATATTTTTTTATATCTTTTAAATTTATATTTTTATTAATAAGTTTAATGTTTTCATAAACACTTAACCACGGGACCAATCTATCATCCTGAAAGACATATCCGATTTTTCCTTCAATATATATTTCGCCTTTTTCCTTTTCTAATATTCCTGATAATATATTTAATATTGTAGTTTTTCCTATACCAGATTCTCCTAGTAAAATATTTATTTTTGATTTTTCAAAAACTATATCAAAACCAGATAGTATGACGTTATTTTTAAAACTTTTGTTCAAGCCTTTTATAATAACATTTTGTGAATTTTTTTTATCTTTTATATTAATTCCTTCATATGATGTATTGTTTATTATATTATCTTTTCTTATTTTCAGTTTTGAAAATCTTTTTAATAATTCTTCTGATATCATTCCAAAAATAGCTAATAATATTGTATATGCAAAAACTCTATCTGTATTTAATGCTATTTTGGAAAAGGAAAGACTAACACCTAAACCTCTATCTCCCGCTAAAAATTCACCAACAACTACGGATTTCCACAAACTACCAGAAATCACATTTATTGTAGACTTTAAGAAGGGGATTATTGAAGGAAAATAAATTTTAAAAAGTATATCTTTTTTACTAACTTTATATACTTTTGCCATCTCTAATAATTTTTTATCAGTGGATTTTATACCTTCAGCTATATTTAAAACTATTACTGGAAAAATAACCATAAAAGAAACAAAAATCGGTGTATAAAACCCTATTCCAAACCACAACATTGATATTGCAATATATGAAACTACTGGAGAACTTTGAATAAGCATTAAAAATGGCCTAAATATTTCAAAAAAATGTTTGCTTAATCCAGCTAAAAATCCTACTGGGATACCTATTAATAGAGAAACAATAAATCCTAGAACTATTTTAGAAAATGTATTAAACAAATCAAAATAAAATAAATGATCCATAAAAAGCCTTGCTATTTCTTCAAATACGTTTTGAGGATATGGTATTAGTAAATTGTTATCGGTAATAGAGGCTATTATCCACCACAATAATAAAAGTAAAAATATTCCAAAAATTGTGTTTTTTTTCATATAATCACCATCAATCAAAAAATTCCTTTATTTTTTTTGAAATTTTTTCATTATTAATAATTTCATTAATTTCTTCCCATGTTGCCTTTGAAATCCCTTCCAAAGAACCAAAATGACTAATAAGTATTTTTTTTCTTTTAGGCCCTATACCAGGAATATCATCTAATTTAGATTTCTCAAAACGTTTTGAACGTAATTTTCTATTAAAAGTTATTGCAAATCTATGGGTTTCATCTCTCATAAATATGAGCATTCTTAAAACCGGATGATCAAGAGGAAGACGCAAGTCATCAATATCTCCAGGGAATACTATTCTTTCGTCTTCTTTTGCTATTCCTACTACATCTACATCTGTATAACCTATCTCTTCAAGTGCTTTTACAGCTGAATTTACTTGACCCTTACCCCCATCAATAAATAATAAATCTGGTAAGGGATGTTTTGTGTATCTTTTTTTAATAACTGTTTTTATTGATTCAAAATCATTAGGTTCTTTAAACTCATCAAGTCTATATCTTCTATAATCTTCTTTTTTAGGCTTTCCGTTTTCAAAAGTTATTAAAGAAGCTACAGTATACATACCTTGTAAATGAGAAATATCTATACCTTCCATTCTATATGGAATTTTTTTCAATGAAAGAATTTCTTTTGCTTGTTTTAAAGTATTCCCTAAATCTGCTTGTTTTTTTACTTCTTCTTTTAAATTTCTGTTTGCAATTGTATATAATTCTTCACTTTCGTCCTTTAAATTTTTAATATATTTTAATCCTTTATTTTTTAAATAATTTAATATATCCTTTTCTAAATCATTATTTAAATCTTTTATCCATATTTCCAAAGGAATTATATTACCCCTAACTATATAATATTGATGTAGAAATTCATTTAACCCCTCTTCTATGGTAAAGGTTAATTTAGAAATAATATATCCTTGCCTAATTATCAATAAAACAACTATAGGATATTCTTCATCCTTTGCAATTATATCAACGTTTTTATCATGTATCATTTCTACTCCAATTGGAATAAACAATCTATCAAATTTATATAACAAATCCCTTAATTGAGCTGCTCTTTCGAAATTCAGTATTTTAGCATATTGATGCATACTTTCTTCTATATATTTTCTTATTGATTTTATATTTCCTTTTAAAAATCTTCGTACTTTATTAATAGATTTTTTATATTCTTTCTTATCAACATCAACGTAACATGGTGCAAAACATTTTTCTAAATGAAATAAAAAGCATGGTTTTGATTTTCTGTCTAAATTTCTTTCACAAGTTCTTACTTTATATACCCACTGTATTATCTCAATTATTCCTCTTACCATACCAACATTTGAATAAGGACCAAAAAATTCTGCTTTTTCTCCTTTTTTTGTTCTTACAAGTTTAATCTGTGGGAAATCTTCTTTAGTTATTGCAATATATGGGTATACTCTTGCATCTTTTAATAATATATTATATTTAGGCTTATGTGTAAATATTAAATTTGATTCTAAGATAAGCGATTCATCTTCAGTTCTAACAACAATATAATCCAAAAATTCTGCTTCTTCTACTATTTTTTTTACCTTTTCATTCTTTTCTTGATTGGATTGATTAAAATACGAAGATAAGCGATTCTTTAATTTTTTTGCTTTTCCAATATATATTGGTTTTGAATCTTTTCCCTTAAAAATATATACACCTGGCTCATTTGGAATATTTTTTAAAACGCTTTTATCTAGCATGTTTTCTCCTCTTTTTATTTTCATACATATTTTTATCAGCTTTTTCAAACATTTCTTCTAATTTAACATTGTCATCTTTTAATTTTATAAATTTTCCTGCCGAAACTGAGATATTATATATTTTCAATTCTTTTTTTATTTTCTCATCTATTCTTTTTATTATTTCATCTAGCACCTTTTCATCAGACGAGTTAACTAAAATAACAAATTCATCTCCTCCATATCTTATGGCAAGATCTGATTTTCTAATCGATTTATTAATAATTTCTCCAACTTTTTTCAAAACATAATCCCCAGATTTATGACCAAAATTATCATTAACGGGTTTAAAATTATCAAGATCCAATACTATAAGTCCAAATTCCTTTCCTATATACTCTTTTAATTTAACAACCTTGGGTATAATTTCAACAAAATATCTTCTATTGAGCAATCCTGTTAAAGAATCTGAAAATATGTATTTTCTAGCTCTAAGCATATCTCTAAATGAAAAGATCAAAGTTATTCCAAAAAGAATGTCATTCATAAATAATATGTTTATATTAAAAAGACTTACAATACTAAACAAATATATTAAAATATCTGTTATTGGAGATGTTATATAGAGTCCAAATCTAATTATCAAAATCGCTAAAAATCTTATACCAACATTTACAACATGCACATTATTACCTAACAGTGCATTTTTTATTATAGATAATATCCCAAAGAAGATTAAAATAAATATTACAACATGTGTTCTAATATCTCTATAATAAACAACAGATGCAGTTCTCACATTCCTTCTTTTCAATGTTTTTCCACACCCTTTCGCCTATAGGGTTTTTTGTGCCTCCTAGATAAGAAGCTAATTGCAAATGTAAGCATTTTATAGTTTCAAAATTACTAATTCCACCTATACCTATATTTTCTAATCTTTTTTTTATCCAATCTGCTTCATCTGTCAATAAACCATTTCTCTTTTCTTTTTCTTCAAAATGTGCCTTTATATATTCTTCCTTTAATTCTTTATTATTTTTTAATTCTTCTTCCCATTCTTTTATTTTCCCAATTGATTCTAATTTTCCTACCTCTTTTATAAGATGGGGACATGTTAACCAATATAATGTTGGGAAAGGTTTATTATCTTTTATAGGGTAGCTTTCAATTACTTGTGGTTCACCAAATGAACATCTTTTAGGAATAGATAATATTTTATTTGGTTCTCTATTTATTTGTTTTTTTACAATATCTATATCCTTTTTTGTAGGAGTAGTGATATCCATCCATTATCTTCCTCTCTTGATATTATATTATATTCTTTTTGAAATATTTTATTAATCATTTCATCTTCTCTTTCTTTATTTATACCAGACAATATTAAAAATCCATTTTCATTTAATACTTTGTCAACCTTTTCATCATCCATTAATCTTAACAATATTGGAACTACAATGTTCGCTATTATAATATCATATTTTTCCTTTTCTCCAACAACATTTAATAAATCAGAATGTTTTACCTCTGCATTTACATTATTTAAATTAAAGGTTTCCTTAGCTTTTTCTACAGCGAGCTTATCATAATCAAGGGCTAAAATTTTTTCTGCTCCATATAACCTTGCAATTATTGATAATATTCCCGTTCCTGTTCCAATATCTAAGACATCTACACCTTTATTTATAACTTTAACCAAGTTTTTAGCCGCTAATTTGGTTGTAGGATGAAGACCTGTTCCAAAAGCTGTTCCTGGAATTATTTTTATTGTTTTAACATTTTCTGGAATATCATATTTTTTTTGAGGATCTGGTATTATCCATATCCCTTTAATAAACTCAAATGGTTTTAGCGATTCTCTCCATGGCTTTAACCATTCATCTTCAGAAATACTCTTTTTTGTAATTAATTCCAACTTATTTTGTAAAAAATTTACTACATTATTTTCCGGTTGCTTTTGATTGATATATACTTTTACAACATTTTGACCTTTTGTTGGTTTATCAATATAATAATTTTGAAATTCAAACATTGAAAAAAATGTTTCTATTTCATCTTCCAAATTCTCTGGTAAAACAAAAATATATTCTATAAATTCCATAATCTCACCTCAATATTAAGTATATCATTATCTTTTAAATTTTTCTAAAACGTGGTATGAAAATAACAATACATACAATTAAAAAACTAAATTACTATATTACTCATATTTCCACGATTAATCTTTTTATAACATCTTGCTTTCAACGTTAACTCTAGACAAAAAAATCGGGCTTTTGCCCGTTTTTTCTAGACGTTTATTCAATTTAATTCCTCAATATATTTCGCTTTTTTACCAATAAAAACAATTATAAACTTTTTCTGAGTAATTTGGTATTTTTAGATATGTTCTTAATCCTTCTTTTTCAAATGTCATGAATCCTAGATAAAATAACAATGATTTTATATCTTTTATTTCAATACTGAAATCTAAATTATAATTACGTTCTATTTTAAACTTGATGAAAAATACTTATATACTTTATCTATGAATTTTATGCTATCTTTTTTGTTTTTTGTCTGATAACGCAGTCGTCTATTGTCACTTCTCCTTTTATAACTCCTTCTGCAAATAATTTACAATTCGCATATCCGCATGCTCCACAATTCATATTTGGTAAATCATTTAATACCTCTTTTGTATTTTTATATATAAATTCTGTATTTGATATTTCATTCAAAATATCCTCTCTGTTCACTAATTTTTCCATAATATATCCCATTAATAAAATAGCTGGTATTGTTAAAACATATCTAGTTAATGCAAAAGATACTCCAAGAAAGCTTGACTCTACCATAAACATAACAACCTTAACTACTGCCCATGAACTAATTATTATAACTAAATTCGCAACACTAGCTCCTTTTAAAAATAAAGCCTGAGCAACTGGAAAAGCTGCATATATTGGCCCTGCTGATATTGCACCTGTAAATATTGATAAAAGTTTACCTTTTATCCCAGATTTTTTTCCAAAATGTTTCATTATAACTTCTGAAGGCACCCACACCGTTATTAATGAAGATATAATAAGAATAGGTGGCATAACTTCAATCATTTCTATAAGAAATCCTTTAGTCATTTCTAATCCTTTAAAAAATATTGTTGGTTTTACAAAAAATACTATAGCATAAAGAACTATACTGATAAATATTAACTTATTATTTTTTATTATATCTTTCATTTTTGTCATAATATCACCGCCATTCCTGAAGCTATTAATATTGCAGCAACAAAACTTATCCACAATCTATGTAAAGTGAATTTCTTTCCAAAGTATTTTATTTCTACTGGCATAGTTGCAAACCCTACCATTGTTAATGTTGTTATAAATGCTGCAATTGCTGTTAAATTTGCTCCGCTTTGATAAAGAGATTTAGATAATGGAAAGGCTATAAAAGCTGGTATTATTGTTAAAGCCCCTATAATTGCTCCATAAATAGTGCTTAAAAATTCATTTGAATTTCCAAGTAATTGCTTTATTAATTCTGGTGGCAATATAGCTAAAACTAAACCAACTAATGCCATAACTCCTATTATTTCAATAAATGTTTTTACAAGTAAATTCTTTGATAAAACAAGACTTTCTTTTGTTTTATCCTTACTTTTAAAAATTGACCAAGTTAAAAATATCAGAGCAATAATTACTAAAATTATCGTATTCATTTTTCCTCCTCCTTCTTTTTATGTATCCTTATTATATTAAATAAAAAAAAATAATACTGTGATTTTAGTCACAGTATTATTCAAAAAAAGCTTTATTTAATATTTTAATATGATTTTTATCTATTATCTCAATAATTTTTTCTTCTTCCAATTCTTTCATTTTTCTTGAAACAACTTCTCTTACACTTCCGATATCATTTGCTATTTTCTGTTTCGATTTAAAATAAATTATCTTTGAATTCTGTTGCTTGGATAATAAAATAAAATATTTGATAATTCTTTCTTTTATAGATTTTATTATAAGAATATCTATAACTGTTGACAAATTTAGCATTTTCTTAGATATTTCATTTAAATACATAACAAGAAAATCTTCATTTTTTTTAAATAAATACAAAATTCCCTCTTTCGAAATTTCCAATACTTTTGATTTTTTTTCTGCTATTATAAAAGAAGGATAACACTCATTAGCAAATATCAATCCTTCACCAAAACTTTCATTTTCACTTATATACTTTAGAACCTGCTCATTTCCTTCGGATGTAAATTTTACAACTTTTAATTTTCCTTCAATCACTATACTCATTTGTTCTAATTTTTCATGCGGTGAATGTAAAATTTCATTTTTATCAACAATAGAAATTTTACTATAATTTTCTAATTTCTTCTTCAAAGACATTATTTCTTTTATTATCAAACTATTCATCATTTTACTTCCAAAAATCAACCTTTAGTATCAAGTATTTTTCCCCATGTAATACTACCAGTATACACTAATTTTCCTTCAGAATCATATGAAGTAAAATATCTAACATATACTTGAGCCATCTTTCCTTTAAACATCGCTTCTTTTATAATTTCTCTTGCATGCTCACCTTCATGTGCATTTATAAAAAGAAATGAAGCACTTTCAGGTACTGCAGTAGGATATTGAAATGAAACTGCTCCATCGGGAGAATTATCTTGCAAATATATTTTATCTTCTTCAAATGAAGAATTTTCTGTTTCTTGATTCTTAGTTTTAGGAGTATTTTTTTTATATTCTTTCCTTGATATAATACTTATTGTACTTTCTTTATTTATGTCTTTTATTGAAATTTTTCTTTCAGCATTTTTCAATTCTCTTTCTGCTTCTTCAATATTTCCAGATTTTATTAAATTATTAATATCCCCAATCTTTAATAGCAAATTATTATCTTTGCTATTAATAGCTTTTAATAATATTCTTCTTAATTTTGATTCCAAATATATGCCCCTAGAATCATTTGAAGGTATATAATTACTTATTTTCATTATTTCCACCTTCTAATATAATTTTACTACTTTATTTTTCTATTTCCAAATATTAATTCCTATAATAATATTTAACATATATCCTTAACTGTTTTTTAAAAAAAGAATGTTTTAATTATTATGGAGGTGGAATTATGACAAAATTTGTAGATACCACTTTAAGAGATGGGCAACAATCAATAATTGCAACTAGAATGAAAACAAGCGAGTTTGAACCTGTTTTGAATAAATTTGATGAAATCGGGTTTCACTCTATGGAAGTATGGGGTGGTGCAACATATGATGCCTGTATACGTTATTTAGACGAAGATCCATGGAAAAGATTGAAAATTATTAGAAAAAAGTTAAAAAATACACAAATCCAAATGCTCTTAAGAGGACAAAATATTGTTGGATATAGAAATTATGCCGATGATGTAGTTGAACTTTTCGTCAACAAAGTTGCAGATTATGGTATGGATATAATCAGAGTTTTTGATGCTTTAAATGATATTAGAAATTTAGAAAAAAGCATTGAAATAGCTAAAAAAAGAAATATACATGTTCAGGGAGCAATTTCATATACAATTAGTCCTGTTCATAATCTTGATTTTTATTTAAATTATGCAAAAGAATTAATAGAAAAGGGTGTCGATTCTATAGTTATAAAAGATATGGCAGGATTATTAACCCCAAAAATGGCTCATAAATTGATTTCTGAACTAAAGAAAAAATTCAATATACCTATTGAACTTCATTCACATAATACTGCTGGCATGGCTTCAATTGCTTATCAAGCTGCAATTGATGCAGGTGTGGATTATATTGATACTGCTCTTAGTCCTTTTGCTAACGCCAGTTCTCAACCCGCAGTAGAACCTTTTAATTTTGCTCTTGGAGAACCATTGAATTCTGATTCTTTATATGATTTAGCAAATTATTTTTGGGGCGTTAGAGAAAATCATAAAGAGAATGATATGAGAATGGTTTCAATTGATTCAAGAATTTTAAAAGCTCAAATACCTGGCGGAATGTTTTCTAATTTAGTATCTCAATTAAAAAGTCAAAAGATGTTACATTTATTAGATGAAGTATTAAAAGAAGTTCCAAAAGTTCGAAAAGATTTAGGATATCCGCCATTAGTTACACCTACAAGCCAAATTGTTGGCGTACAAGCAGTATTAAATGTTATGTATAAAGAAAGATATAAAGCTATTACTAATGAAGTAAAAAATTATCTAAGGGGTATGTACGGAAGACCACCGGCTCCTGTTGATAATGAATTATTAAAAAAAGCCTTAGGTAATGAAAAACCTATAATATGTAGACCCGCTGATTTATTAGACCCCGAAATTGAAAATGCAAAAGAGGAAATTGGAGCTTTAGCAAAAAATGATGAGGATTTACTAACTTATATATTATTCGGAGAGGTTGGGAAAAATTATTTAAAGAAAAAATACGAAAAGGAAATTCAAGTTGATTTTGGATTAGTCGAGGAAAATGAAGAATTTTCTGAAGACGAAAGTGTATATCCTGTATAAAATAAGACTCAAGCGAGTAGCTTGAGTCTTATTTTATTATCTCTAACGGCAAAGAAAATTTTAACCAATAGAAAGATGTAATTTCAATATTCATAGAAATTGATAAATTAGTTTTTTTTGTTTTTAAATTATAATTAAAATTTACATTTCCATTTATACCATCTAATCCATACTTCCCATCTAACATATATAAGTAAGGATTCCATATTTTTTTAGATAGAATTATCCCTGGAATTAAATTTCCAAATGTATCATAATAGACATATGGTTCTGTTTTGAGATCTAAAAAATTAAACGATGTTGATTGTTGAATGTAATAATAATTATTTTTATATCCCAATATAGTATTAGATTCATAAAAATCCTGATAGTTTATTCTATAAGGACTTTTCATAAGATTTAAATTTATTTCATTATTCTTTATTTCAAAATTTTCTATATAAATATTTGAATTAAAAAATAAATAATTCTTATTCTTCATGAAAAATTCAAAACTTTTGGAAATATTTATACTGGTATATAAATTACTATTGATATATTCAAACTTTACAAAATTTTCTGTATATTTATTTAGATAAAAGCCAAATATTGGAGTTACGGTATTAAAATCAGTTAATATTGCTCCGCCTATACCGTAATTTAAACCTTCGCTCAAAGATATATAACCTAATCCATATTTATTATTTTCAAAATATGGGAATATAAAATTATATTTTAATTTTTCCGTATAATTCTTTATATTTTTAATTTTTGAACTTTTAATATTTGTAAAATCTATTTTTGTTAAATCCAATTTTATTGATTTATTTATAGATTCAGATTTTATTTTTTTTATATTCATTTTAGATAAATGATAGCCATTAGAATCATAAAATAAAAAGTACATATCATTATTTAATATAATAGGATAAAATGCTCCATATATATGTTTTGTTAACTTCATAAAATTATTATTATTCAAATTCAATGCATAAATATTAAATATATGATCCTCATAATTAGCTGAGTAATACAAAATATTATCTTTAACAAAAATATTCATTTCTATATACTTATCATTAGTTAATTGAATTATTTTTTTTGTTTTTAAATCAATATAAAATATATCATTTTGATTTTTCATTATTCCTGAAAAATAAATTTTATCATCTGAATAATAGAAATCATTTATTGTATATTTCCCATAATCTAATAATTTTTCTTTTTCACCTGTGATAATATTTTTTAAAAATATTGCTGTTAATCCTTTATCTATTTTAGAGTATACTATTTGTTCATTTCCAACAAAACCAAAATTTGCCACTCTAGTATCAATTAATGTATCAGATATTGGACAATCACATTTTAAATATAACGAATTTATATTTCTTTCATTTTGATTTGAAACTAAATATAAAATTTTCCCATTCTGTGAAACATCAAAATCTCTTACATTAGGAATTATTAATTCATTATTTTTATATATTCCGCTTCTTTCATTTGATGATTCTTTATAATAATAAATATCTTTATAATAATAAATATCTTTGCCATCTGTTTTTAGATTTGATGTAAAATGATAAGCGTTATTCAATTTATTATAATTATCTATATATCCTTTTTTTAATAAATCCAAATATTTATTTTTATATTTTACTTTTATGTATAGTAGAAAATCATTCCATTTTTCTCCTGTAACTTTTTCAAAAGCTGTGCTTATTGTGCTGAAAAATAAATGTGAATTTATTTCTTTTATAATATTTTTTAATACTTCTTCACTATATTTTTCGGCTATTTCCTTTGTTAAAATAGATCCATACATATAATTAAATCCGGCTGGTGACCAAACATCATTTTGTGGAGAACCTCCTAAATAATATCTCGGATAATTTTTTTCTAAGATTTCTGCACGTATGAACATATTAAATAAATCATTCTGAAAACGACCTTTGAAATACTTACTCTCCATATATACCGATAAACCTTCATGCAAATAACTTGGATCCCAATTTAGCATTAATGCTTTTTTTATTTCTTTATATGGAATCCAAGAAACATATTTATTAATCATATTTCCATAAAATATATGATTTAGTTCATGAGAAAAAACAAAGCTAATCCAATCTTGTATATTTTCTGTTAGTCCATACTTAGCTTTAGGAGTATTAATATATAATCTTATTATGTTCAATGGAGGAATTGCAAATGAATTTACAAAATCAACATCATCAAAGATAAACACAGTTATACTTCCAGGATTAGTTTCATAGAATTTCGAATAATCATTATACAATTCTTCTGATACATCTTTTAACTCTTCATAATATGTGTAAAGATTTTCTCCAAAAATAAATTTAAAATGTTTTGTATTTCCAACATAAGCTTTTTCTGATATATTATATATAGCTTGTTCAGAAAAAATCAAAATTGATAATAAAACTATAATAATTACTATGAATATTTTTTTCATACATCACCCCCGAAATAAATCTTATATTAAAGACTGTATTCTCTAAAAAGTCAAATTCACTCAGACAGCTTGATTGCTAATCCTTAAAATCATTCATTCTCAGCCGTTGCTCAAACAATACATCGTGTATTGTTTCGCTCAAAATTACATTCATGTAATTTTGACGGCGTACATTCATAATTTTAAGGGCAATCTTCGAGTCTTCATTTCATTTTAGACTTTTTAGACAACCTAATTATATTAGATTATATCAAAAAATTAAAATTTAATAAAAAAATTAAAACCTAATTGTGTTTATGTTATAATATAATTGATTATTTCCATAATTTAAAATAAGTTACCATGTTCAAAAAAACTAAAAGGAGTTTTTAAATTGAAGGCTGTAATTATAGATGGTTATGTTGACGAACCTGCTATTTTAGGTGTTCCCCCATATGTCTCTACATATATTAGATATGCTGCAGGCGCTTTATATTATCATGGAATAGATGTGGATTATTTCACTATTGATCAAGTTAGAGAAAATAAAATGTGGCAATCATTTAATCATTATGAATACTTAATAATAATTGCCGGAGTTACAGTTCCAGGACATTATCTTGGTGGAACTCCAATTTCTTTAAGTGAGATAAATAAAATATTTTCATTAAATAAAGAACCGTTAAGGATACTAGGTGGGCCAATTGTAAAAGGATATACATTAACTGGCGGAAAATCTGCTATTAAAATAGAATCAGAATATATAGATTACATGGTTGAAGGAGATATAGAAAAATTTCTTTTTACTTATCCTGTATCAGATGAATTCAATTTAAAAGATAGGTCAAACTATGAATTAATTTTAAAAGTCGCTCCATTAGGTTCTGAAATTTTAAAAAAACATCCAAGGTATCCAGATATTATTGTAGAAATGGATGTATCACGTGGATGTGAAAGAAATAACGGTTTTTGTTCTTTTTGTACAGAACCATTAATTAATGGGAAATATAGAGAAAGACCTTTAAAAGATATTTTAGAAGAAGCAAAAGCTATATATAATACTGGAGTGAAAAATTTCAGATTTGGAAGAGCAGCAAATTTTCTAGCATACGGTTCATTAATAAATAATGGAGAACCAAACATTGAATTATTTAGTGAATTATACCAAGAAATGTCAAAAATATCCGATGTTCTTCACACAGATAATGCAAACCCTGCATATATTATTAAACATAAAAATAAAATAAAAAAAATATTGGAAATCATAGTTAAATATAACACAGCAGGTGATATATTATCTTTTGGTGTTGAATCTTTTGACAAAAATGTTGTTGTGAAGAATAGAATAGATATTTTACCTGAAGATTCTCTTGAAGCAATTAAGATTGTAAATGAAATCGGGAGTATTCGGGATGAAAATGGAATACCAAAACTATTACCTGGTATAAATTTATTATTTGGTTTAATTGGTGAAACTAAAGAAACTTTTGATATAAATAAAAAATATTTAGAAAAAATCATGAATGAAAATTTACTAATAAGAAGAATAAATGTCCGTCAAGTCATGTCTTTTCCTGGAACACTAATATATAATATAAAACCTAAACAACGCAAAAAAGAATTTATTAAATTTAAAGATTATATGGAACATTATAATCATGAAATGATAAAAAAAGTTTTCCCAATTGGCACTATTTTGAAAAATTTAATAATTGAAGATATTAAGGGTAAAATATCTTTTGGAAGACAATTGGGAACTTATCCTGTAAAAACAGGAGTTATAGGCAAATATAAAATATTAGATAAAATTAACGGAATAGTGGTTGACCATGGTTCGCGTTCTATAACTGCCTTAAAATATCCTTTTAATATTAACACCGCTACGATAGATGAATTAACTTCTATTAATGGTATAGGTAAAAGAACTGCAGAAAATATTGTTCTTAAAAGGCCTATAGATAACCTTGATAATCTTGAAATTTCTGAAGAAACTAAAAAAATTATAAAATTACTCAGGAGGTGATTTCATGGGAAAAATTAGAGTATTGGGGATATTTATCCATGATAGAAAAAAAGAAGCTGGTGAAGTGCAAAAATTATTAACAGGGTTTGGATGCGTTATAAAAACAAGACTAGGGTTACATGATGCTTTTGATGATGATTGTAGTGACAGAGGACTTATTATATTAGAACTTGCTGGAGATCAAAACTTATGGAATGATTTAGAAGAAAAATTATCAAAAATCGAAGGAATTTCTGTAAAAAATATGGATTTTGACTATGAATAAAGGGGCTTTTAGCCCCTTTATTCATAAATACCTGACACTCTAAAATTTATTTCTTCATTATAAACATATGATTTCGAAGGTTGGGTTTTTGATACAATTTTTCCATTTTTTATGACATATAACGCTTCGCTTTCCAACCTAATTGCCTCTATTTCACTTGGAGCGTTTAGAATTACTAGATCTGCTGTATTTCCTTCTTCTATTCCATAATCTTTTAGGTTCATTAGTTTAGCAGAATTATATGTTATTGCTTTGTATATCTGTTTAATTTCTTCATATCCAGTCATATGTCCTATATTTAGCCCCATAAAAGCTACTTGGAGCATACTATATTTACCTAAAGGATACCATGGGTCCATTACTGAATCGTGACCTAATCCAACATTAATCCCATAATTTAATAATTCTTTTACTCTAGTCATCCCTCGTCTTATAGGATAATTATCAAATCTACCTCCAAGAGCTATATTGTCTAAAGGGTTAGCTATAACATTTAATTGAGCTTTTTTAAAAACCCCCATTAATTTATTTGCATATGCATTATTATATGAATGCATTGCCGTTATGTGACTTGCTGTAACTCTTCCTTGGTAATTTTCTTTTATTGTTTTTGATGCCAGATACTCAACAAATCTTGACTGTTCATCATCTATTTCATCTATATGTACATCTATATCTTTGTCATATTTTTTTGCTAATTTCATGATAATATCAATACTCTCAATTCCATCATTTCTAGAAAATTCATAATGTGGAATCCCACCAACTATATCTGCACCTAATTTCAAAGAGTCTTCCATTAACTCTTCTCCATTTGGGAAACTAACTATACCTTCCTGAGGAAAAGATACAATTTGCAAATCAATTAGATCTTGTACCTCTTTTTTTACATCAACCATTGCTTTTAAAGCTATCAATTCAGGGTCACACACATCAACATGAGTACGTATTTTCAATGTCCCTTTGGCTACTGCCCATTTTATAGCACTTTTAGCTCTATTTTTTACATCTTCATAGGTTAGCTTTTTTTTCCTTTCACTCCAAATCCTAATCCCTTCCCATAAGGTTCCTGACATATTGTAAGATGGATCACCAACTGTAAGAATTGCATCTAAATGCACATGAGGATCAACAAAAGGTGGAGAGACTAATTTCCCATTTGCATCTATTTCATTATCTGCAGTTTTATTAATTTTTCCTATTTCTACTATTTTGCCTTTTTCTATCCCGATATCATTCAAATTATTTCTACCTATAATTCTAGCATTTCTTATTATAATATCCATTATTTCTCACCCTTTATTATATGTTCATTGTCAATACCAAAAATTTTTAACAATAAATCAAAAATAATATAAAATACAAATGCCCCAACTATACCATTTAATGGAGGAACTCCAGGACTATATTTTGCAATCAATGCGCCTGCAACATAACCTAATATACCAGACCAATTAAATTTTTGAAATTCTATATCCGTAATTTTTGGATATTTCATTTTATGTTTATAGAAAAAATCTGCCATTATTACTCCTCCAATAGGAGGTATAAATGTCCCTAAAAGCACAAGCCAAGGAATTAACCAATTATACATACCTAATATTGCTAAAACTGTTCCTATTGCGGCTCCACCAATGGTGAAATATCTTCTTTTCTCTGTTCTAAAAAAATTACATCCAGCTACAGAAAAATTATATATTGTATTATCTTGTGTTGTCCAAATATTTAAAAATAGCATTACAATTCCCCAAAAAATTAATCCCTGTTTAACTAAAACATTTACTATATCAGATTCCTGGTAAACTAAACCACCATATGCTCCTGCAAATATCATCAATCCATTACCAATAAAAAATGCTATTAAAGAACCAAAAACAGCAGACATAGCTGTTTTTGAAAACCTAGTCCAATTAGTTGATTGAGTTCCACCACTGACAAATGTTCCAAAAATTATTGTTATTGCTCCTGCAATTGTCATATTTTTTGTTGGTTCAATACCCAATATCCCAGTTAAACCTCCTGCATCTTTAGTAGCAATTGTCATGCTCCAAATTATTAATATTGTCATTAACGGAACCGAAAATCTTGATAACCATTCTAATCCTCTATACCCGACATATGCTGTCCAGGAAAAGGCAAACCCAAAAACTATCATTAAAGGTATATCCCAAATTTCAGGCAAATTAAGCAATTTTACTAGCAGAATAGCAATTGTAGCTGTTCCCCAAGCATACCATCCTATTTGTGTAAAACCTAATATGAAATCTGGCCATTTACTACCTAAATCTCCAAAACTGTATCTTCCAAGGAGAACTGTACTTAAACCCGTTTTATATGCAATATATCCTAAAATAGCAACATAAGCACCTAATAAAAAGTTTCCTAATGTAATCAATAATATCAAATCCGGCCAAAACTTAAAAGATACGCCTAAATTTCCACCGGCCCACATAGTTGCAGTAAAAAATGTAAATCCAAGTAACACTACAGAAATAGACCAAAAACCTTTCCTTTCACTCATTGGAACTTCGACTAATGGAAAATCCTCTGTGCCCTCTGTTAAATTTTCTTCTGGTTCTTTTTTCAAAATTTCTTCATTTTCCATAGTACCCCCCCTTTCTTAATATTTCTTATAAATTATATTTACTTTTCAATTTATGTTTTATTATCATTGTTTTCATATTATATTAAAGTTAGTATATAAAACTATTTTTTCTTTTTTATTTCTAATATTTTGCATTTTAATTACATAAAAATAAACACACAATATTTCTATAACTGTAGAATTTATCTTTTTATAAAAAAATGCAGCCTAGAATATAGACTGCATTTTTTTATAGATCATATACTTTATTAAATTTATTTTTTATATATTCTATAAAATATTTTGGATTCAAAGACTCTCCAGTTACCATTTTCACCAACTCTCCAGGCTCATACATTTTCCCCTTTGAATGAATATTCTTTCTTAACCAGTTTAATATTTTTTCAAATTCCCCTTTTTCTATTTCTTTATCCAATTCTAGAATATCCTCTCTCATTTTTTTATAAAATTGTGCTGAATATAAATTTCCTAACATATAAGAGGGAAAATATCCGAATGATCCATGCGCCCAGTGAACATCTTGTAAAACACCCTCACTATCTCTTTTTGGAACTATTCCTAAATAATCTTTCATTTTTTCATTCCAGATTTTCGGTAAATCTTTTACTTTGATCTTATCATTAATCAATGCTTCTTCTATTTCAAATCTTAACATTATATGCAGATTATAAGTCACTTCATCTGCTTCTGTTCTAATAAATGATCTTTCAACAAAATTAACTGCTTTAAAAATCTCTTCTGGTGTATTATTAGCAAATTCAGGAAATACTTCCACTAGATCATTATAAAAATATTTCCAAAATTCCAAACTCCTACCTATTATATTTTCCCAAAATCTCGATTGACTTTCATGAATCGCCATTGAGGCTCCATCTCCTATAGGTAAACCAGAGAATTCTTCTGGAATTCCTTGTTCATATAATGCATGACCACCTTCATGAATTGTACTATACAAAGAATCATTTAAATCATTTTCATTATACCTCGTTGTAATCCTTACATCATTTGTCCCTATTGTTGTAGTAAATGGATGCATTGCTATGTCCATTCTTCCTGCATCAAAATCATATTTCATTAATTTTAATACTCTTAATGATAACTCTTTCTGTTTTTCTATAGGAAAATATTTTTTCATAATATATTTATTTGGTTTTTTACCTTTTTCTAATTCATTTAAATAATTAACTAAAAAATCTCTTAAAGGTGCTATAACCCTTTTTAGTTCTGAAGTTTTTAATCCCGGTTCATATAAATCCAATAAAGCATCATAACGATTTTCATCATATCCAAGGTAATCTGCCATTTTTTTAGTTAATTCAACAACTTTTTCCAAATATGGTTGAAATATTGAAAAATCATTTTTAATTTTTGCTTCTTCCCAGGCCGCTTGCGCTTTTGATGCAGAAATATTAATTTCTTTAAATAATTTTGGTGGAATTTTCTTAAATTTTTCATATTCCTTTTTACCTACTCTTACAAGAGCTCTATCAATAATATCTAAATTCTCTTTTTCTGCTGAATTTAACATTTCACCCATTTCATCAGAAACAGATATTTCAAAAGCCTTTCCGGAAATTTCTCCTATAACTTCTGCTCTTTTTTCTGCTGCTTTTTTAGGCATATATGTTTCAAAATCCCACTCCAATAAAGCTGCTGATGTGTTATATCTTGATATTAAATAATATTTTTCTTTTAATTCTTTTATACTCATAATTAGCCTCCTTATCTAATTTATAAAATTTATCCTAAAATATTACGCTGATTCTCTTATTATTAGTTTTGGATCAATAAATTTATTTATTTTTATATTCTTTTCCATTAATTTTATCAAATTTTTTATACCTATTTTTGCTAATTTATCTATAGGTTGTTCTACTGTTGTTAGTCTTGGTTTAAAATAAGTACCAATTTGAATATTATCAAATCCAATAACTGATATTTCTTCAGGAATTTTTATATTTAATTCATTAAGCGCCTCTATCGCACCTAAAGCCATTAAATCCGTTTGTGCAAAAATTGAATCAATTTCTCTTAATATTTTCTTATTTTTATATATTGCTTTTTTAGCAGATTCAAAAGTCACATCTATATCTAAAATATATTCATCGGAAATTCCATATTCATTTAAAGCTTTTTTATAACCATTTGTTCTTTCAACAAATTCATAATTAATGCTTAATCCTGATAAGGTTAAAATTCTTTTTTTCCCCTTTTCAATTAAATATTTTGTTGCTATATATCCACCTTTTTCTTGATTTGTTCTAACATAATTTATATTTGCATCAATATAATTTTCTGAAAGGTAATGTAAAAATATATATGGAACTTTCTTTTCTAAAATAAATTCTATATCTTCTTTTGATATTTCAGGATTAATTAGTAATAATCCATCTACACTTCTGCTTTGAATCATTTTTTTTATATAATTTTTTTCAATTTCATATTCTATTCTTATATGATATCCTTCTAATTGTGCTTCTTTTATTAATTTTCCAAGAAAGTTAGCAAAAAATATTTCTCCTCTCATATCATCAAAAAATTGAGGAATTATAACGCCTATAGTATTTGTCTTTTTTTTATTCAGACTTCTTGCAGCTTCATTAAATTCAAAACCCAATTCTTCTGCTATTTTTTTTATTTTTTCTTTTGTTTTTTGTGAAATATTTGGATAATCATTTAAACTCCTTGAAACCGTAGAAGGACTAACTCCAGCTATTTTAGCAATATCTTTTATAGTAACCATATAATCACCTCTATAACTTTTGCAAACGGTTTATTTATGATATAATAATACTACATCTTTTATTTTTTGTCAATTTAAATAATAGTCGGAGGTGGGTAGTTTGAAAAGATTATTTGGAACTGATGGCATTAGAGGTTTGGTAAATGAAGAATTAACTGTAGATTTAGTATATAAAATTGGAAATGCTTTAGGAAGAATGTATAGCGGTAAATATGAAAAACTATTAATAGCAAGAGATACTAGAAATTCCGGAGAAATGATAGAAGCTGCATTAGCTGCAGGTTCATTATCGGCCGGATTGAATGTTGAATTTTGTGGTGTTATAACAACCCCAGCTTTAGCTTATTTAACAAAAAGCGAAAAAACCTTAGGTGTTATGATCTCAGCATCACACAATCCTGCTAATTATAATGGTATAAAGGTTTTAGCCGAAGGTTTTAAAATATCAGACGATGATGAAGTAGATATAGAAAATTTGATTTTAGAAAAAAAACCTGAATATGTTCCTTACGGTGATATTGGAAAAATGTCTTCTTCTCATTTAAAGGACAAATATATTGGGTATATTATTTCTGAATTCGACTTAAATAATATTCCTTATAAAATTGCGGTAGATGTTGGAAATGGCGCAACAGGAGCTTTAATTGATAAAATATTTGGTGCATTTAATTTAAATTACGATGTATATTTTAACAAACCAAATGGTTTAAATATTAATGAAAAATGTGGTTCGACACACCCAGAAGTTTTAAGCAACATCATTAAAAACGATGGATATGATTTAGGTATTTTATTTGATGGCGATGGCGATAGATGTTTATTCATTGATAAAAATGGAAATCTTATTGATGGAGATAAGTTGATGGCTATAAATGCTTTAAAATTAAAAGAAAAAAATAGATTAAAAAATAACATGGTTATAGCAACTGTAATGAGTAATTTAGGATTAGAAAAGTTTTTAGAAAAAAATAATATTAAATTATTTAGAACAACTGTTGGAGATAAATACGTTTTAGAAAAAATGATTGAGTTTGATGCTAAACTAGGCGGCGAACAATCTGGACATATTATCTTTTTAGATAAAGCTACAACTGGAGATGGTATAATAACTGCTTTAGAAACTTTAGAAACCTTATCTTATTTTGGAAAAGATATCAATAAATTGATTAAAGATATACCAGAATATCCTCAATTATTAAAAAATATATCAGTAAAAGAAAAAAAATCGATAATGGAAAATAAAAAATTAAAAGAAGAGTTAGAAAAATTCTCTAAAATTCCTAACTTTAGACTTATTGTTAGACCTTCTGGAACAGAACATAAAATTAGAATTATGGCTGAAGGCGAGGATGAAAATTTAGTATATAGTGTTGTTAATGAATTATATGAAATAATAGAAGAAATCGATAAATTCTAAGGTAGGTCTAAAGACCTACCTATTATTTAATACTTTAATTATGGTATTTACAACTTTCTCTGAATCAAACGGTTTTATAATATAATATGATGCACCTTTTTCAATTGCTTCTAAAACTCTCATTTTATGCCCTAACGCTGAAACCATTATTATTTTAGCTTCAGGATCATATTTTTTTATTTCACTTAATGCTTTTATACCATCCATTATTGGCATTGAAATATCCATTGTTACTAAATCAGGAGATATTTTTTTGTATATCTCAACTGCTTCTTTTCCATCTGAAGCCTCATAAATTTCAAAATTTAGTGGCTCTAATATCATTTTCATTTGATTTCTAATAAAAGGTGCATCATCAGCTATTAATATTTTTAACATTATATCACTTCCGGAATTATTATTTTAAATTTTGTTCCTTTTCCATATTCACTTTCTACAATAATTTTACCTCTTAATTTCTCAACTTCTTTTTTTACAGAGGAAAGCCCTATACCTCTTCCTGAAATTTTCGTAACTTCACTTTTAAGAGTAAACCCATCTAAAAAAATCATATTTAATAATTCTTCATCATTTTTATAACTAATGCCTTTAACTTTCGCAATTTCTTTTAATTTTTCTATATCAATACCTTCTCCATCATCCTCTATTATAATGCTAATTTCTTTTTCATTTCTTAATAATTCTATAATTATGTTTCCTTTCTCATATTTTCCTTTTTCTATCCTAATTTCTGGAATTTCTATACCATGATCTATTATATTTTTAAATAGATTTATAAATGATTTTGTCAAATCATAATATCTTTCTGGATCAACCACAATTTCATCTTTAGAAATTATAATTGGATCATTAATACTTTTCCCTAATCTCTTTGATAATTCTTTTATATATGACATATAAGGGTTAATCAATTCTTTTAAATTTTTGAATCTCAATTTTCTTATTTCATTTAATATTTCATTATTTTCATCCAAAATATCTTTTAGTTTATTCTCTAATTCTAAAATCTTTGATTTAGGAATTTTTAAAACATCCTTTTCAATCTCATAACCAAGCTCTTTTTGAATAAAATATATTTCTTCTTCAAATGTTTTTCTAACTATTTCAATATCGTTAACTGTGATATTATTGCTTAATATTTTCTCCTCTAATTCATGGAGTTTTTCAGTTAAATTCACTAAATAAAATTGTGCAAATATTCCTTTATAATTATGAATTTCCATATAATAATCTTCTATTTCAATTTTTGATTCTATTATTTTATTTAATAATTTTCTAAATTCTCTAATATTCAACACAAAAGTTTCATAATTTTTTATAACGGAAACTATCTTTTTTAAATTTTCTTTTTCTATTACAATTTTCTCTTTTAATCTCTGTTCCATAGTAACATCTTTAAGTTTAACCATAATTATATCCTCATATTCAATATATTTAAAATCAACTTTAAAATATTTATTATTAATTTTCATTTCAGATGGCAAGAATGTTAAATATACCTCTTTTTTAAAATTATCTTTTTCTGAAAAAAAATCATCCAATACTCTTTTTATGAATATTTTTTCTTCATTATTGTCCTCCCAAAAAATATCTAAAAAATTTAATCCCCCAATATCTTTTCCAAAAATATTTTTACATTCATTACTATACTCATTACCTATAATATAATTTTTATTAAAACTCAAAAAACCTTCTCCAGAATTATCCAATAATTGTCTAATATCTTTAGTTTTCTTTTTTACTATTTTTTCTAAATCTTTGTTCCAATTTTCAAGTATTTTATTTTTTATTGATAATTCTAAATTCAATTCTTTAATATTTTTTAAAATTAAAATTATCATAGAAATTATCAAAATAAATATTGACCATTGTATATATGATCTTTCCCATTTTATAATTCTAAAATCTCCTAATATTTCATATATTGTAAATAATGAAACTAATATTATTGTTCCTGAAAAAATATATGCTTTTGAATCATTTTGCTTAAATCCTATATATAAATTATATATCATAACTATTATATCTAATAACATAACTAAATATAGATATATGACATATTTTGCAAAATAGTTTATTTCAAATCCTTTTGATATTTGAATAATAAAAATCAAAGAAAAATACACCATATGAAAAAGAACTAGAGTTTTTATAATTTTCTTTGTTGAGTAATCAAACATAGTATAAAAAAATCCCATTAATCCTATAGGGGCTATATATTTTCCAAAATCCATAAAATATGCAAATAACACTCTATTATCAATCAAATATTTAAATGTCTGAGTTTGACCTGATATAAAAAGTGTAATTCCAAAAGAAAATAAACCCAGATATATAATGGATTTTCTTATATAAGTATCTTTTTGAGTTACTAAAAAAATTATATATAGAACAAATGAAATAATCGATACAAAAAATCCAAAAATCGATAATAATATTTTATCTAACTCAACAAATATTTGATGAGAAAATAATTCCATTTCATTTCCTAATAAAAATTCACCAAAAAAACCAACATCTCGGCGATTAGAAGACACTTTTATTAATAAATACTTATTTTGAAAATCCATTGGAATTTTAAATATGCTTTTAGGGCTAAAAAAACTTTTGGCAAAGGCATCATAAATTAAAATATCTCCTACCATCATTTTTGAATTATCAAATATTCCTGTATAGTATATAGCGGGGTTTTCAAATTTTACATTTGGTAATTTGTATCTTAAATACAACATTTCATGTTTATTTTCCAACGGAACACCTGGTGTTTTATATTTATGCCAAATTTTCTCATTTTCCCATCTATACTCCCAGCCATCATATAATTTAATATATGAAAAAGCTGATATAAATATCAATAAAAATAAAATAAAAAGCATAAATTTTTTCATACAATCACCTCGAATATATTATAACATACATTTATAACATAATTTTTTATTTTAAAATTTTTATGATATAATTACAATGATTACAAAAATTAAATTGTTATTATTAAATAATATATTATTAATAATTTTAAATGTTTGAGCATTTAATTAAATACTATAAAAATAACTTTCTATAAAAAGATGAGGTGGGATTATGAAAAAGATTATTATTATTGGATTATCTATTATTTTACTTTTATCATTATCTTCATGTGTAAAAAGTGTAAAAGTTAAAACAAAACCGAAAGTTGGTGTTGCTGTAGCAGCAACAAGTGTTTCGTTAAACGATTTTATAAAGAATGAAGACATTAAAGATATTCTTCCAGGTGCGGATATCATCAGTATTGATGGAACAAAAACACTTAAATATGCTACCGGACTGAATGTAGATATGAGTCAATCTTTTGAAAAGATTGAAGATTTCAGTACTTCTATAACCCAGCAAATTTCTGTACCAAGTATTGATTCAATTGATCCCGTAGCAATTAATATTCCTAATATTGATTCTTTAAATGGTATTGATGTGAATGTACCAGACTTTGATTTCACTCCACAAAATATAAATGTAGATGTACCTAATTTAAATCCAGCATCTTCTAGTCCAGACATAACCGTTGGAGAAATTGACGTTGCTGATGCAGGTGTTGAACTGCCTACAATTGACTTATCTATTCCGGTTGCAGGCAATGCTGGAAATGGTTCTTCTACTTCAGACAAAATAAATTCTAACGGGTCATTTTCAAAACTTTTATTTTCAACTGGAAGTTTAGATTTAAATGTAACAAACAACGAATCATCGGCAGACGTTGAAGTCGAAGGAATTATTGAAAATCCAGATAATACAGTAATTAAAAGTAATTCTTTATCACTTTCTGGCTCCAATTCTGGAATCCTAACCTTTCCTATAACAGGTAAAAGCATTTCGGATAATGCTACAATTACCTTAATTGCAACTATAACTAGTGGTTCTGGAGATGGCTCAAATTCACTTATTGCAGATAATTTAAGATTTTCTTCTGGCACTAAAATAAAAAAAGCAGAAGGTATCAAATTTTCAACAACAAAAAATATTTCTCAAACTATTGACCCAAATATGGGAAATACATCATTTTCTACAATTACAATCGATGGGACCTTTAACATTAATATAGAATTACCTATTGAATGGCAAAATGTTAAAACAGAATTTGAAGCTACTGTATTATATACATATAATACAACAAATATAGAATTAGCACATGGTATATTTGAGTCGAGTTCACAATTGAATTTTCAAAACAAAGCTCTTCCACCTAATGGAATGTTTGAATTCACCATTGATTCTACATTTACAAATAATACTAATGAAAAAGCGAATATAGATTTCACAAAATCACCGACTGTTATTATTACTCCTGAAGTTACTGTAAAAAAAATAAAGGGAGTTATTGTTAACAACACGCAAAATATCAATTTACCTAATGACATTGAAAATGTTTCACTTTCAGGAGGAAATATTTCTTTAAACATAACAGATACTGCTATCAGCTCAATTGTTGCAAAAATTGTATACAACGATGGTACATCAGATAACGAAAAACAATTTGAGTTAAATAACAATGGGGCAATATTAAGCATGGATAATTTGACATTAACAGGAAAAGAAACAAAAGATGCAACAATAATTGTTGAGTCATTAGATTTAGACTTTGGAGAAACTGGATTAAATACCAATTTATTAACTGCAAATATCTCATTAACAAAGCCCGCTATTAAAAATGTAACGCTAAACAAAACTATAAAACAAAAAATAGATATACCTAATGATATTGAAAGTGTTAAATTTAAAACGGGAAATCTTAATGCTACATTGAACACTGGTAGCTTTACAAATATTTCAGGAATTTTAGAAACTACAAATGAAGATATTAATTTATTAGTTTCTTCTGGTAATTTAACAGTAGATTTAAGTAATAAGATATTAACTGGAACAGATGATGCTACATTAAATATAACCCAAATGACTATTGATTTTACAACAAATCCTTTAAACTTCGGCAGCGTTCTATCTGTTTCACCAACACTTGATAATTTATCCATATCAGAAGCAACTATTACCTCAAATATTTCACAATCAATAAATATACCTTCGAATATTAAAAAGGTCATATTTGGATCTGGTTCAATAGAAATTGCACTTGATAACGCAACATTTACAAGTATTAATGGAACACTCACATATGTTTCAACTAATACTTCTATGAATGTTTCACCAGAAGGTAGCGCTATAATAGATTTAACAAATTTAGAACTTGGAGAACCTAATGCAAATATTAATATAGATAAAATTGGAATTTCTTCAAATAATGGAATCGAATTGGGATCGACTATTAATGCTAACATAAATCTAAAAAATCCAAAAATACGTTATGCTAAAATTCAAACAGATCAAAACTTAAATATAACTAACTCTCAATCGATAAATTTCCCTCAAGAAGCAAAAGAATTATTAAATTCTATAACATTTGCACCAACATCAAATATAAAAATTGAATGGAATAATGAATTGCCAGTTGGAATAAATGTTTTACTAAATATTCCTGAGTTTAATATCGAAGATGAATTCGCAATGTCAGATGGCGGATCTCATATTATTGATTTAAGCAATAATACTATTGATTTTAATACAGATACCGCATTAAATATTAACTTTGATGCTTCTCCAAATAATTACGATGATACAAACAAAGTAATTACCTTAAATATATCGGATCCAACTAATTACTTAACAATGGGTAGCACTTATACATTATCCGCTACCATTAATTTAGATTATAAATTAGATGCATCAATTAAACCTGTTAATAAAGATATAATTCCCGAATCTGATGCAATAAACTTTGAAATTCCTATTTCAGATACTAGTACTATAACATTAAATGATATCGACATAAACGGATTTAATGCTAAAATAATTGGTTCAATTCCAAGTGGATTGGTTAATTCTAATAATGAAATAACTATAATTGCTACATATACATTAAACAATACAGAAAAGTCAACCACTTCAACTATTATATTAGACAGCACAGAAATAAATAAAGATATCACGGATTTCCTACTTGAAATTCTAAAGGGAAAAAATGTTTATTTATCGATAAAATCTAACGACATATCTGCTTCTCTTGCAGATTTAACTAATTTCAATTTTGACTTTAATATTGTTCTAACAGTACCTTTGAGCTTTACTCCTAAAACGTCTTTAGAATTAATGACAATCAAAGGAGAAAAAGATATATTAGGAAGAGATCCTGGCTCAAACGACTCAGACTTACCAATTGATGAAATTATTGGTGAAACAGGAAAATTAGTATTACACATTGATTATAATAATACCACTGGATTAACTCCAGAATTAAAAATAATTGGGAAAAACAGTTATGATCAACAACTTTATGAAAAAAATATTAGTTTAAATGATGGAAAATCAAATACAACAATAATTTTTGATAAATCCGATATAGAAAATATACTAAATAATAATCCATATCTTTTAGAATTCAAAGTATTAATTCCCGCAAATAAAATACAAATGTTTAAAGAAAATGGAAAAATCGACTTAAATGCATGGGCTGAAGTTGTAACTGATGTTTCTGTTGATCTTTTAGGAAGAGGTGAGTAATATGAAGAAAATTATTATTGTTTTAATGATTATTTTAACAACATTATCTTTTGCAAACCCAAATATTAATAAACCATGGAATTATTCCCTTAATCCAGCATTGATGGATTATGGAACAAGAAACTTTTTAGATTTGGGCATAAATGGTGATATATCATTATTTCAACCATTTATAAACTTTTCGGATTTATTTAAGGAAGAAATTGTTGTAGACTTCAATGAAATTTATGATAATTTAGACAATGAAAACCTTCCAATTACTTTAAATGCTAATGCATCTATTTTTGGAAAGCTTCACATATGGTTTTTAACATATGCAAATAATGTTAATTTATATTCAAATACAAAAATCAACTTACCAAATGATTTAGTAAAATTAATTTCATATGGAAATGTCGAAAATGGAGAAATTGTAAACTTAGATGGTGAGGGTATTTTTAATTCTAATATTATTCTTGAAAATACTAACTATATTTCGATTGGAAAAAATTCAATATTTGGTTTTTCATTCTCAAAATTTATACCTGTATCTATTCTAAAAAGCACTATGTCCTTTAATCAGGATTCAAATGTTGCGTCAGCTACAACAACTATTAATTATTCTATCGAAGGTAATATACATAGTTCTTTAGAATCATTAAGTTCATTTGTATCAAAACCTTATAATGGCCCAGCTATTGATGAAGATATCCTAAATGCTTTTAACGACTCAGCCGGATTAAAAATAAATCTAGGATATATCAATAAATCAAACAAATGGGGAATTTCAATAAATGATATAGTACTAAAACCAGCAGAGATGACTTATAAGTATACTTTTAGCGCGACAGGAAATATTCTTATTGATAATATGAACATAATTACTGAACAAAGCTCTCCGACGCTAGAAAAATCTGAGGAATCCATAGCAAGAAAATTTCCAGATAATCCTTTAGATTTACCTATGAATATTTCAGCCTTTTATACCTTTAATTTCATCTTTGATATTACACCACATATACAATATTATTTTGGAAAAGGTTTGGATTGGGGAGTTAATTTAGATGGAAATTTATTCTTTATTCCGTTTTGGCTAGATATAAGTAATAAAATTGATTATTGGTCTTTAAATACAGGATTAGGACTTAATATTCATATTATTGATATAAACGCATCAGTTAATAGTAATTCTAATAAATTGGGGAATATACTAAATTTTGATAATTTATCATTTAACTTAAATATTGGAATGGGTATATAATGTATTAAATATAAGGAAAATAAAAACCACCTTTCATTTAAAATGAAAGGTGGTTTTTTGTGATATAATTAAGTTATATATTAATTAATTTTTAATAATATTTGAACAGAATTTTCTTAAAAAAAGTCGAAAAGAATATATTTAAATAATCCTAGGGGGGTGTTATTATGGAAAATTTTAAAAGGTTTTTATTGTTAATTATGATTTTTTCTCTTTTTATTATTTCTTTTTCTGCTGTAAAAAAAGTTACTATAAGAGCTATAGATGTTAATTCATGGGATTTTGAAGTATCACAAGATTATGCAATAATTACACCAGGTGTAATTTTAAATGGAAACTTATTTTCTGCAAAAATTATAAATGACTCAAATCCTACTACTATTTTCGCTGATATCACACTAAGTGTTTTAACTGGTGAATGGGAAGATGATTACTTAATTATTAGATTTGGACCTATTGAATTATCTTCCAACGAAACGTTCATATTAAAAAATACTGAAGTATTAGATTATTTGGACAATGTAGCTTTAAAAGAAAATCATATGACTCATATTCCAAATCTAGAAAATACCTCTGATTTTTTGAACTTAGAACTAGCTGAGGGAAAATATTCTTTAGAAATTAGTGTAAAGGAAGTTGTTAATAATGAAGAAATTGATAGAGGAAATAAAAATGCAGAAATCGCTATAATTAAACCTGATCCTATTGAATTCATAAAACTTCCTGAAGGAGATACATTATTCCCTACAATAAAATGGTCATTAAGTAAAGTTCCTTCTTATTCAAAATCAAAAAGTATTTTAGAAATCGAAGAAAATGGAAAACTTATTTTTACAAGAATCTTTGAACATAATAAACCTGATTCTAATAATTTAGAATTAGATATAAAAGGATATCCAACAGGTGATAATATTGAAGATGGTGTTTTTACATATAATATCACAGGAACAGACAATGATCCTATTTTCAGAAGAGGAAAAACATATACTCTTAGAGTAATACAAAAAGATTCTGGAGATAACGAAATAGCTAAAACATTAGATGAAAATGTTACTTTTAATATTTCTTATCCTGATATGGAATTCCCAAACGGACAAATAGATGATATTAATCCAGTTTTTGAATGGGTTTTTGAATATGACACAGAAGTTGCATATTATTTATTAAAAATTGATGGGTTTAAAAATTACAAAGTATATGGCTCACAAACTTTCGAACTTCCTGACTCATTAGATTGGGGAAAAAATTACAAATGGAAAGTTATCCCTTATTATGAAGATAATACACCTTTTTTTGATGATTCAGAGATAGATTGGATAGAATTTTCAACACCAGAGAATAATCCACCAGAAGTACAGATTTTATTTCCTACAGAAAATGAATTTTTAATAGTTGGTGAATCTTATACCTTTGAAGGAGAAGCTTTTGATAACGATCCTAACGATGAAATTATAGAAACATGGTGGAAAATAGAGGGTAAAACATATAATGGAAATTCAATAAACTTTATACCAAAAAAGAGATATGTGGATTCTCCTTTAAAAGTTGAATTCTTTGCAAAGGATAAATATAATCACATTTCCAAAGTTGAAGAAAATATATTTATCAAACAACCAAAATTAAAAATTATCAATCCTGCTAATAATTCTAAATTTGTAACAGGTGAAAAAGTTGAACTTAAAACACTTATACAAGATTTAGACGAAGATATAATATGGTATGATAATGGAAATGAAATTGGAAATGGGGAATCTTTCGAATATATTTTTGAAGAACCCGGTGAACATCAAATTGAAGTCGTTTCCGGAAATTATTCAGACTCTATTACTGTTTTTATAGAATCGTTACCCATATTAACAAGCGAAGAAACTGCATTTGAAGTATACGTAAATGAATCAATATCTCTAAGTGTTGATTATGAAAATTTAAATCCTGATGAAATTCAATGGACTTTAAATAGAAGAATTATTGGCACTGGACCAGATTTAGAATATACATTTGATCAATCAGGAGAATACATTATTGTTGCAAAATACAAAGATTTATCGGTTGAATTTACTATTAAAGTAAAAGAAATTCCACAAATACGTATTATTGATCCTTTAGATAATGCAAAAATAAAAGCAGGAGAAGAAGTAACTTTAAAATCTGAATCAAAAAATATAGAAGATGATATTATTTGGTATTTAGATGATGTTGAAATAGGAAGAGGAAAAGAAATTAAATTTGTATTCTCCAATGATCTTGAAGGCTTTCATGTTTTAAGAGTTGAATCAGGTATTGCTTCAAATCAAATAACAATAGAGATTTTTGTAGAAAGATTTGTAAAAATAATTGATCCAGAAAATAAATTGCTTGTTATTGATATAAATAAATCATATTCATTTAAAGCACACAAAGAAAATATAGAAGATGATATTATTTGGTATATAAATGATGAAGAAATTGCAAGTGGTGATATCTTCGAATATACTTTTTCAAACAGCGGTGAATATATTGTAAAAGCAAAAGCAGGAGATTTCTATGATGAAATTACGGTAAATGTTGTTGGAGAAAAATATTTGATTATAAAAACCCCTATAGATGGTGCTGTTTTTGAAATTGGCGATGCTATAAAGTTTTCTGTTGAAAGTAAAAATATAGTTGATAATATTATATGGTATGCTAATGGTGAAGAAATAGGGAACGGCGATTCCATAGAATATTCATTTAATGAAGCTGGAAGTTATGAAATTACAGCGAAAAGCGGGGAATTAGAAAGTACTATAACAATAGAAATATTGCTACCTGAAAAACTGGAAATTATTTCTCCTGAAAATGGTTCAGAATTCTATATAGAAAAAGAAATTGAATTTACTGCTGAAGGAGAAAATTTAAGAAAAGATATTCAATGGTTTGTAAATGGCGTTTTAATCGGACAAGGTGATTCAATTAAGTATATATTTAATACTGCTGGAAATTATGAAATAAAAGCTAAAACAGAAACAGTTGAATCGATAATAAAAATAAAAATATTAGAAGCACAAACTCTAAAAATCATTTCTCCTGAAAATGGTGATATATATAAATTGGGAGAAAATATTAAGCTTAAAGCTAAAACAAAGTACGACGCAACTATAGAATGGTTTATTGATGATGAATATTTAAGTAGTGGAAGCGAAATTATTTTCACTCCTGAAAAGTTTGGAAAACATGAAATAAAAGCCCTTTCAGGTAATTTAGAAGAATCTGTTAAAATTTATATCTATAAACCTGTTGGAAATTTGACTATTGAAGGATTGGATAAAGATATTTTCTTTAATGATGAAACAATTGAATTATATTCTAATTATGATTTTGATGAAACTATTGGGATAAAAGAAAAAATATGGTTACTTGATGGAAGAAAGATTTCTAATGAAGACAAAATATCGCTTTCAAATCTTAGATCTGGACCACACACTATATTATTTAAAATTCAAGATAATATGAATAATCATGCTGAAATAAAGATAAACTTTAAAGTTGTAGAGAGATTAGAATTTGATATTATTTCTCCTGAAGAAGATTCTCATTTCAATCTAAATGATTCTATAAGATTGAAAATTAAATTGGTAAAAGGTAATTGGAGTGAAGTGAAAGAAATTAATTGGTTCTTTAATGGTAATAAAATTGCAGAGGGGAGAGATGTCCTTGTTTCAAATATTGGTGAAGAAGGAGATATTGTAGTTAAAGCTGAAATTATCGATATTCTTGATGAAATATATACAAAGGAAATTAATATAAATATATCTGATAAACCTATACTTGAAATATTAGAACCAAAAAATAATTCAACTTTTAAATATGGTGATGAAATTAAAGCTGTTGGAACAATATATATTACAAAATTGGAAGGAAGAAAAAATCTTGATACAAATGATATTATCTGGTATGTTGATGGAACAGAGCTAGAAAATGGTGGGGTTATATTTATAGAAAATCTTGAACCAGGGGAACATATTATTCAGGCAGAATATCAGGATTTAACTTCTGAAATAAATATTAAAATATTAGAGCCTGCCAAAGCTAAAATATTAGGTCAAAAAGAACTTGTTTTTAATCCTGGAGAACATTTAACAATAAAAGGTAAGGGTGATGGTATTTTAACCTGGTATTTAAATGAAAACGAAATTGGAAAAGGAAACATTTTAACATTAGATACTCAAAACATCACTTCTAAATCTGAGTTAACCTTAAAAAGCGTTTTTAATGATTTAGAAAGCAAAGACTCAATAACATTATTACCAAATTCAAAGCCTAATATAAACTGGGAATCACCAGAAAATGAAGATAAATTTGTTTCAAATGCAAATATTCCTATTAATATAAAAGTAGAAGATAATGAAGATGGATTATTATCATATGAATTATATATTGACGGAACAAAATTAGGTGAAAACATAGAATCTATATTTGCTGGCACATTAAATCCAGGCCCTCATACTTTAAAAGTTTTTGCAAAAGATAAACTTGGAAGTGAGGTTAGTGAAACAAGAAATATTATTATCAATCAAAAACCTAATCCAACTATAATTTCTCCACAAAAAGGTCAAGAAATAACCGCTGGGATGTCTCTTATCCTTGAAGCAATTGTACAAGATGATGATACAATAAACGAAAATAATATCGTATGGATGATTGATGGAGAACAAGTTGGTAACGGTTTAAAAATTGAATATACAGAAATTTTATCTACTGGAGAACATTTTGTAGACCTATATGTTGAAGATTTAATGGGAGAATATACACAGATATCATCAGATATAATTGTTGTTGAAAAACCTAATATACGAATTATTCAACCTATTGACGGGGCAATTATAAATAGTGGAGAAATACTTATATTACAAGCTGAAGCTTTTAAAGGCCCAAATCTTCCATATGAAGATAATAATATTTCATGGAAAATAGATGGAACGATTTTTGGTACAGGAAAAAGATTAGAAGTAAATACGAATATTTTATCTCCTGGTGAACATACTATTACGGCGATGGTTGAAGATATCTCTGATACTCGTAGAATAATAGTAAATACTCAACCGAACATAGATATTATCCAACCATTAGATGGAAGTATATTAACCACTAAAGATTTTATTATATTTAATTCTTCAATAAATGATTTAGAAAATAATGTAAAGCCAGAAAATATCAGATGGTTCATTAATGGAGAAGAAAAAGGATTTGGTATTTCTTATAACGCAGGAACGCTTGGGGAAGGTGATTATAGAATTACAGTAAAGGTTACTGATGATAATGGGCTATCAAATGAAAAATCTATTTCTATAAAAATCATATCACCTTTAAAAATAAATATTATATCTCCTGAAAATAATTCCGCTTTCTCACAAACTGATATTATTAACTTAAATGCAAATATTTCCGGTGGATTAGAACCGTATAAGATAGTATGGACAATAAAACAACCAAATTCATCAGATAAAATATTAAACGGTAATAACTTAAATTTAAATGCTTTTGATTTAAATCCTGGTAAAGCACTAATTTCTTTTGAAATAACAGATGCACTTAATAATACATATATTGAAACTAGAGAAATAACCATTTTTGAAAAAATTAAGGTGAAACTAATAAAACCCAAAAATGGTCAAGTACTTGTAAAAGGCCAAGAAAAACTAAATGCTGTAGCTCAATTATTCAATGCTGAAGGGAAAAACATAAAGGTTGAATGGATGCTTAACAATGAAAAAGTTGGCGAGGGTACTGTTTTAACTCTTGATACAAACAATATCCAAAATGGAAATTATGTATTAAAAATCATAGCTAAATCAGGAAATGAAGAAGATAGTGATTCAATTAATATAGCTATTAGAGAAAAGTTAAAAGTAAAAATTCTATCAAAATACGATATCGTTAAATCCAATAAAGAAATTGAACTAAATGCTTTTGCACTTGACCCATTGGATGGCGACGTAGAAAACATAGAATGGAATTCAAGTCTACAAGGAACATTAGGAATTGGAAAAAACATAAAAGTTAAATTAATTCCGGGAAATCATATAATAACAGCTATTGCAAAAAATTCAAAAGGTGAAATTACAAAAGATACTATAAATATTTTAAGCCTAGGAGAAATGAAAATATTTATTGAATCTCCAAGTAATGGTGATATATTTACAGGCTCTATAGAAATCCCATTTAAAGCTGAGGTAATTGATGCTGACGGTTCTAAAATACCACCTGAAAATGTTATATGGAGTTCAAGTATCGATGGTCAAATAGGATATGGTTATGATATGAATAAAAAATTGAGTGCTGGAAAACATGTAATAACTTTAAGCGTAATAAGTAAATATAATGGTTCAATTACAAAAAATATAACTATACAGGTTTTAGAAGAAACCAAAGTTGAACAAAAACTCGTAATAGACGTTGAAGATGGGCTTTTGGTTATACAAAATCAACCAATTGAATTAAGTGCTTATAAAATAGGTGTAGATGGAGATATAATTTGGACATCAGATATCGATGGAGAATTAGGTATAGGTGATACTATAGAAGCTATACTTTCGACACCAGGGGAACATGAAATAACTGCAAGCGTTGAAGATATATCAAAATCAGTAAAAATTAAAGTAATTCCTTATGAAGAAAAAAGAGAAATTATTGCAGTGGTTATTGGTCTTAAAGGTGAAGCTTCAACTAAATATAAAGATAACATAAATGATTTAAAAATTCTATCCCCTATTTACAATGTAGATACTTTAATAATTTATAGAGGTACCGAAATAAAATTAGCATTCAAAGATGGATCCCAAAAAATATATACAATTAATACAAACGAAGGCATAAAATTTGAAGACCGAAGAGAAATTACTTTTAATGAGTGAGGGGGGATAGTCTATGAAAAAACATTTATTAATTATATTAGTACTAACATTATCATTTTTTGCATTTTCTCAAGAAGTTGTTTTCCAAAAACAAGTTTACGAAGGTCAAAATATAAAAATTTCTGTAAATTTTAATCCTGAACAAACTTTTAGTGAAGCGAAATTATTTTTCAAAGTTTATGATGAAAGAAAATTTAATATATTAAAATTACGAATTTTTCAAAGTTCTGCAGAAGCTGTCATTCCGGCAGCTCTGCTTACAACAACAAAATATGATTTTTATATACAATTAGTTGACGATAAAGGATTTGTTCAAAGATTCCCCGAAGGATTTGGAAATTATTATCAATTTGAAGTATTGCCAGATACTTTAAGTCCTAAAATAAAATTTATTTCTCCGTTAAATGGCCAAAATTTTTTTGATAATGAATTAATTCCTATTGCTATTTTACTTGATGAAAATGAAACTGGCATTGATCCCAATAGTATTATTTTTAAAATAAATGATAAAACTATAGAAAATTTTAACATTGAAGGTAATTTATTAACTTATAGACTAACTAATGCTCCTTTTGGGGAATATAATATATTTATTCAAGTTTCAGATAAAAAAGGAAATATTTCTAAACCTGCTGAAATAAATGTTGTGATGAAGGAAAAAGGACCACCTTTAATTGAATTTACTTTTAACAAAAGTTACGAATTATCATCTGAATTCAAATTTGAAAGTAAAATATCAACAACTAATGAATTAGTAGAAAAAAATATTATTGATTCTTTAGACATGAACTTTTCTCAGAATATAGAATTAGGAACAAATATGAGATTATGGCTATTTAATTTTGGAATTAGAGTTTCTCTCTCTCAAGATAGTACTGATATTTCACAATTATTTAACGATTTCACAAATCAACTTAATTACGATATGAAAGACGCTTTAAGATTACTGAATCCTTCAAAAATAGATGATTTTTCTCTTTATGATACTCCTAGGAATATTGATGTAACTAATAATCTCAATATTTATATGGATTTAGCTTTTCTAAAATACCAGTTCTTTGATAATTTAATTAATTTTAATTCTTTAACCGTAAATAATTATAATGTTAGAGGTCATGACGCCAAATTAGATTTATATTTAGCTAATGCTGAAATAGCTATAGGTAATAGTAATGTTGGAATATTTGAATCCTCATATCCAAGATATTTTGCAGGTATTAAACTTGGAGCAAATTTATTTGAATTATTAAAAGCTAGTGTAGATATATCTGTTATATCGGATTATCAAGGAACACAGAACAACAGATATATAAAATCTCTTTTCAATCTACCAGAAACCATTACACCAAAACAAAATATTTTAATTGGTGCAAATACATCTTTAAATTTGTGGTTAGCAAAAGTAGATATGAATTTGGGAGTAGATATATATATTGATGACTCTTCCAATATAATAAGTGTCACAGATATGGCATCTCAAGTAGCCGATATTGCAGGCAATTCATCTATAAAAGATACTGTAGAAAATTATGTAAGCCAAATTGAAGATGTATTCCCAAAAACTTTTGATTATTTTCCTATTTCAAATGGGATACTTTCTGCTGTTACAGATAAATATCTTTTAGGTAGTGCATTTTCATTAAATAGTGAAATTCCTATTTTAGGATTAAATCTCTATTATTTAAAAGCGGATAAAAACTATAAATCATTAGGAGTTTCTGCGCCTTCAAATGTAATGAAATATGGCGCAAAATTCAAGAAAAAGTTATGGATTTTAGATTTAAAAGGGGAATATGAGCTTAAAAAAGATAACACAACTTTATTAGGATTAGATGAAATATTAGGAATAGCTTTAGGTTCTTTAGATACTTCAACTTTAATAAAAAATATTAATCCTATTAACGATATTTTAGGTAAAGAAATATTACCAGAAAATCCTTCAAAAGATGATATTAGAAATATTACTGAAAAATATAAAGTCAATGCTAGTGTTAAATTAGGAGTATTAGGAACCTTAGGTGGAGAATACTCAATAGAACATCAAACAAATAACGTAGAATTATTAATAACAAATGGAGCAACTGACTTATCTGATAATGATAAAAAAGATAAATTAATTACCAACTATTCAGCTTCTTTGAAGAACCTTGGATTTAAAGCAGATGATTTTTCATTAAAAATATCATTTGAAGGTGGTTTAAAAACCATAAATGATAAAATATCAGAAAGCGATACTATATTATTAACTTATGGCGCAAAAACCAACATGACATTATATAAGATAGGATTAAATGGTTCTTATAAACAAAAGCAAGAAGAAGATACTATCACAACAGAAATGGGAGGAGGAATAAAAACTAAATTAGTACAAGTTTCATATACAAACATAAAAAAGACTGATAAAGACAACACAACATCTGTTTTATCGGATACAAACAAATTTGATATAAAACTCAATTTACAAATAACATTTGCAACCTTACAAATTGGAACACAATTACAATTACCTGACACATATGCAGATCAAGAAGGAAAAATTAACGCATTTGCTAAAATTGCTATTTCATTCTAATCAAAGCCCATCTTTTGATGGGCTTTGATATTATATATTTAATTCTTTTTTCATATCTTCGATAATTCTTGCCGTTAATCCCCATATTATTTTATCTCTATATCTATAAAAATATGTCTTATAACATCCTTTTCTCCAATTATAATTTTTCCCATTTGGTATTAGATGGTAAGGATAATTCTCAGGGGGATTCATTTTTACGTCTATTTTATACTTCAAAGGTTCATTTTCAATAAAATAATTAAATGGAACATAAAAAACTTCTGACACTTCATTCGGATTAATTTTTAAATCACTTTCATTAAAATCTCTTATATACACCAAAAACGGATAAATAACAAAATTAAATGGAGTAGCAAAAAAATCTAGTTGCGCTATTCTTTCAACTTGATTGGGTTTTATTCCTATTTCTTCTTCTAATTCTCGTAATCCAGCTAAATAAATATCTTCATCTGCTTCTATTTGTCCTCCTGGAAAACTAACTTCTCCTGGTTGACTTAGATTGTGCGATCTTATTTCAAAAATAATATATAATTCATTGTTTATTTCAATTAAAGGAACCATCACTGAAAACTCTTTAAAATCATCAACAAAATGCGGTTTTTTATTTTTCATAATTTTTTTTATATAATTTATATCCATAATTTTTCCTCCGTTTTTTTATTTATTATTAGGACGTATTCACTAAAAAGTCT
>NZ_BAAHYY010000009.1:0-58833 GCF_054657315.1 Marinitoga arctica
ATTGACAATTATTTCGATATATTTTTCTCGGAAAGTAACTCCTCTCTGAAAGAGATAGAAACTGGAACAACCAAGGTTTTGCCGTTAATGAACTTAAGTGTTACTCGGAAAGTAACTCCTCTCTGAAAGAGATAGAAACTCATTTCCATCATTGTTAATAAAGAAATCCCTAGTTCTCTTCTCGGAAAGTAACTCCTCTCTGAAAGAGATAGAAACTAATCATACGAGTTTTCCATGAAATTCATTTCATACATTTCTCGGAAAGTAACTCCTCTCTGAAAGAGATAGAAACTACGGTTCTACCGTTCGAGACCCGATTTTCCCCCTAATGTCTCGGAAAGTAACTCCTCTCTGAAAGAGATAGAAACTTATCTCATGTAAAAAACTACCGTTTTTCCCGGCGTCATTCTCGGAAAGTAACTCCTCTCTGAAAGAGATAGAAACCCAAATTTCTCTTCTAAATCACTTAATAATCTCTCTGGTTTCTCGGAAAGTAACTCCTCTCTGAAAGAGATAGAAACATCTGGGTATTTTTTAAACCAGATGTCAAGGTCGTCGCCTAACTCGGAAAGTAACTCCTCTCTGAAAGAGATAGAAACTTTCCTCAAAACTGGGGTGGGTAAAGCTATATTTTTCATACTCGGAAAGTAACTCCTCTCTGAAAGAGATAGAAACATTTAAGTCATTTATTACTTCTTTATAATCCCCACTATTAGCTCGGAAAGTAACTCCTCTCTGAAAGAGATAGAAACGCCTTGCCGAAAACATTGTTTCGGCATTCCCACACTGTTCCTCGGAAAGTAACTCCTCTCTGAAAGAGATAGAAACTCTGGCAATGCTATTTCCGTTACTAATTGTTCTTTTTCTCGGAAAGTAACTCCTCTCTGAAAGAGATAGAAACTGCACTTTTTCTTTCGTTCTTTTATTAATAAGAAACCATTCTCGGAAAGTAACTCCTCTCTGAAAGAGATAGAAACCAATAGGAAACCGAGGAATCATCGCTGAAATCTATGATTTCTCGGAAAGTAACTCCTCTCTGAAAAGAGATAAAGCTACAATTATAGCAATATAATTTAGTGGTAATAAAAAATAAGACGCAGTTATGCGTTTTATTTTTTTATTTTTTGTTCATTAAATTTATATTAAAAATAATACAATTTAAAAATACTATTTTGTTAATAATGATAATATATAAATTCATTTATTATTATTAAATTAAAATAAACTAAATAAAAAATAAAATATTATTACAATAAATAAGATAAAGTTAATAACTATTGACAATATATATAAAAAGGTATAATATTATTAATGTATATATATTCTTATTAAAATTATGAAGGAGTGAGTTTTGTGGAAATAAAAAATGTTATGATTGCTGGTGCGGGAGTGTTGGGGTCACAAGTTGCTTGGCAAGTTGCTTTTAATGGATTTAATGTTATAGTATATGATGCTTTTGAAAAAGGAATAGAAGCTGGTAAAGAATTTCATAAGCAGTTTGCAAAGTTATTTGAAGAAAAGAAAGGAGCAACTAAAGAGGAAATAGAAGATACTTTTTCAAGATTGAATTATACTACAAATTTGAAAGAAGCTGTTGAAAATGCAGATTTAGTAAGCGAATCTATACCTGAAGTAGAAGAGATAAAAAAGAATTTTTACACTGAGTTATCAAAATATGCACCTGAGAAGACAATATTCACAACAAATTCTTCAACAATGCTGCCAAGTATGTTTGCAGAATATACGGGAAGACCAGAAAAATTTTTAGCGTTGCATTTTGCTAATCCAGTTTGGGATGCAAATATTGGAGAAGTTATGATGCATGATAAAACTGATAAACAATATTTTGATATAGTATTAAAATTTGCATCAGATATAGGGATGATACCTATACCAATTTATAAAGAACAACCGGGATATGTATTGAATTCATTGTTGGTTCCATTATTAAAAGCAGCAAGAACACTTCTTTTTAGAGGTATATCAGATCCGTATAGTATTGATAAAACTTGGATGATTAGCACAGGTGCGAAAATAGGTCCGTTTGGTATTATTGATATGGTTGGTATGGATACAGTATATAATATTGCATTAAGAAATGGAAAATTAAATAATGATGAGGAATCATTAAAAATGGCGGAATATTGTAAGAAAAACTATATAGATAAAGGTAAAAAAGGTATTAAAACAGGAGAAGGGTTTTATAAATATCCAAATCCTGCATATCAAGATCCAGAATTTTTATCCGTTAATAAGTAAATAATTAAAAATATTTATTTTAATTATACTAATTTAATATATTGACATTTTTGGAATTTTTTGATAGAATCACGATGTAGTATTTAAAAATTTAATATTAAATTTTTATCCTCTTCCTGTATAATCCTGGGAATATGGCTCGGGAGTCTCTACCAGGTGGCCGAGAACCACCTGACTACAGGAAGAGGGGTGTGGGATTTTGTTATCTATAATCACGCCTCTCTTCCTGAGAGGCGTTTTTGTTTTTTTAAAATAATTTGAGGAGGTATATTATGCCAAAAGTGTTAATTGTTGCAGGTAGTAAATCTGATCAAGATTTTGTAAAACAAGCTTTGGATCTTTTTAATGAATGGAACATAGAATATGAATTTAAAATCTTTAGCGCGCACAGAAACTTGATTGAGCTAACAGAGTATATAAAAAATTTATCTTCCGATTTTAAAGTAATTATTGCTGTTGCTGGACTTTCTGCCGCGCTTCCTGGTGTTGTATCTTCTTTAACTTCTCTTCCTGTGATAGGTGTCCCCCGTGATGTCGGCCCTCTTAATGGAGTTGATGCTCTTCTTTCTATTGTTCAAATGCCTAAAGGAGTTCCTGTTGGAACTATGGGTATAGGAGATCATGGGATGAAAAATGCAGCCTATTTTACAAAGAGAATACTAGATTTGGAGGAGAAAAAATGAGACTTCAGAATTTAAAACTATTATATGAAGGAAAGGCTAAAAAGATATTTGAAAATACAGAAAGTGAAGTAGTCGTTTATTTTAAAGATGATGTGACAGCTTTTAATGGTGAAAAAAAAGATACAATTCTTGGAAAAGGAAAAATAAATAAAAAAATTACTACATTTTTCTTTGAAATGTTGGAGGAAAAAGGGATACCGACACATTTTATTAAAGATTTTAACGAAAATGCTTTTATTGCTAAAAAAGTTAAAATAATCCCTCTTGAAGTTATCGTAAGAAATTATACAGCAGGAAGTTTTTGTAAAAGATATGGTATTGAAAGAGGAGTGAAATTAGAAAAGCCAATTGTTGAATATTCATTAAAGAATGATGATTTAAGGGATCCTATGATATGTAGAGATGTTATTTTTTCTTTAAATCTTGTAGAAGAAAAATTTTTAAATAAGATTGAAGAGTATTCATTAAAGATTAATGATATACTTTCACAATTTCTTGATACAAAAAATATTATTCTTGTGGATTATAAATTGGAATTTGGAATTGCTAATGGAAAATTGTATCTTGCAGATGAAATTTCACCAGATACATGCAGGTTTTGGGATAAAAATACAATGGAATCTTTAGATAAAGATGTTTACAGGGAAGAAAAAGGTGATTTAATAGATGAATATACAAATTTCTTAAGGAGGATAGATTTATGAATAAATATATTTTTGAAGTATTAATTACATTAAAAGAAGGTATTTTAGATCCTCAGGGGAGTGCAACTCAAAAAGTTTTGAAAAGAATGGAATATCCTATAGATAATGTGAAATTTGGTAAATTAATTACTTTTGAAATAAGTGCTGATAATGAAGAAGAAGCTAAGAATTTAGCGAATAACATAACTTATAATTCTTTGATTAATCCAATATTGGAAAATTATGAATTAAAACTTTTAAAGGAGATAGAAATATGATAAATGCTGGAATAATAGTTTTTCCGGGTACAAATTGTGATAGGGATGCAGAATTTGCTTTAAAAATGGCAGGTTTTAATGTTGAATATGTTTGGCATGATTTCGAAAAAGTAAATGATTATGATTTTATATTTATTCCTGGGGGATTTTCATATGGTGATTATTTAAGAGCAGGAGCTTTAGCTAAGTTTTCACCTGTTATGAAACATATAGAAAAATATGTAGAAGAAGATAAAGGTTTGGTTTTAGGAGTTTGTAATGGATTTCAAATTTTAACAGAGGCAGGAATACTTCCCGGTGCTTTAACTAAAAATAAATCATTAAAGTTTATATGTAAGGATGTTGAAGTTAAAAGTGTTAATAATAAAACGAAATTTTCAAAGTATATAAGAAAAGAAAAATTAACAATTCCAATTGCTCATGCTGAAGGGAATTATTATATTGATAATTATGAAGAATTAAAAACGAAAAATTTAATAGCTTTTGAATATATTGAAAATCCAAATGGTTCTATAGATGATATTGCTGGGATATATAATGAAAGGTTTAATGTTTTAGGGATGATGCCACATCCAGAAAGAAATTCGGTTAAGTTATTAGGGAATGGAGATGGGTTGGAAATTCTTCTTTCTATTAGGAGGTCTTTAGAAAATGAATAAATTGTATAAAGAATTAGGTTTAAAGGATTTTGAATATGAAAAAATAATAAGGGATTTAAATAGAGAGCCTAACGAATTGGAAGTATATATGTATTCTGCTCAATGGTCAGAGCATTGTGGTTATAAACATTCAAAAGATTTATTAAAAAAATTACCTAAAAGTATAGAAGATGAAAATGCAGGTTATGTAACTATTGATGATTATACAGTTGTTTTTAAGGTGGAAAGTCATAATCATCCAAGTGCAGTAGAACCATATCAAGGAGCTGCAACAGGTATTGGTGGAATTGTTAGAGATGTTTTAGCAATGGGTGCAAGGCCAGTAGCTTTGCTAGATTCTTTAAGATTTGGAATAGATAAGAATTCAAAGAATATATTTGAAGGTGTTGTTTCAGGAATTAGTGGGTATGGTAATTCTATAGGTGTTCCAACTATTGCTGGAGAAACTTTTTTTGACGAAAGTTATAATTCTAATCCACTTGTTAATGTTATGTGTGTTGGTCTTGTAAAAAAAGAGAATTTAGCTTCATCAAAATCAAAAGAACCAGAAAAATTATATGTATATGTTGGGTCTAAAACAGGAAGAGATGGTATTCATGGAGCATCTTTTGCATCGAAAGAGCTATCTGGTAAAGATGAAAGACCTTCTGTTCAAGTTGGAGATCCTTTTGCAGAAAAAAATTTAATAGAAGCAACTCTTGAGATTCTTGATTTAAATGGCGTTTTAGCTTGTCAAGATATGGGAGCAGCTGGTATTTTGAGTTCATCTTCAGAGATGTCTTTTAAAGGCAATTTAGGTTGTGAATTATATATGAATAAAGTACCTTTAAGAGAAAAAAATATGAATGCATGGGAAATATTATTATCTGAATCTCAAGAAAGGATGTTATTTTTAGTTGAACCTGGTACAGAAAAAGAGATTGAAAATATAGCAAAAAAATATTTTCTTGATTTTGCAGTTATAGGTAAGACTATTGAAGGAGAAAATATTAGAATTTTAAAAGAAAATAAATTATTATCCGAAATTCCTATACCTTCGCTTGTTGATGCACCGTCTATGTATAGGAAAACAGAAGAACCAAAATATATAGGAGAAATAAGAAAAAAGCAATTTAAAATAAGTATTGACTTAAAAAATGCTTTGTATAAGATATTGAATAATTTGAATATAGCGAACAAATCATGGATTTTTGAACAATATGATTATAAGGTTGGGACAAATACTTTGATAACTCCTGGTAAAGCAGATGCTTCAATTATATGGATAAAAAATACAAATAAGGCTATTGCTGTTACTATTGACGGGAATGGATTATATACCTATATTGATCCATATGAAGGGAGTAAAAATGTTGTATTTGAAGCATCAAGAAATTTAATTTCAGTAGGTGCTAAACCTTTAGGAGTTACTGATAATATGAACTTTGGAAATCCTGAAGATGATGTGGTGATGTGGCAATTTGAAAAAAGTATAGAAGGAATTACTGAAGCTTGCAATTATTTAAAAATTCCAGTTACAGGAGGTAATGTAAGTTTTTATAATGAATCAGGAGATAAAGCTATATTACCAACACCTGTGATAGGAATGGTGGGAGAATTAGATGTAAATAAGAAAATGAATATGTTATTTAAAAACCCGACTGATAAGGTTTATTTAATAGGTAAGGTCGATTTGGATTATAAAAAGTTAGGTGGTAGTTTATATCAAAGAATTTTATCGGGATTTATAGGTGGAGAAATTGATATTGTTGATATTGAATTAGAATTAAAGTTGCACAAAATAATTCTTTATTTAATCGAGAATGAAATTGTAAATTCAGTTCATGATGTTTCAAAAGGTGGTTTAGCTATAAATATATTAGAATCATGTTTGAATGGGGAAAAAGGATTTAATGGCAATTTAGGAAATTCAATTGAAGAATTATTTGGAGAAAATCAATCTCGATTTGTTGTATCTGTTTCTACAGAAAAAGCTTTATTATTAGAAAAATATTTGGTTAATAATTATGTTGATTATAAATATCTTGGTGAAGTTATGCCATATGATTATGGAATAGATTTAGGTTTTGGATTATTGAATTATAATGAAATAGAAAAAATATATTTTAACTCAATTGCTCAGTATATGGAGGAGTAATAATGTTGATGGAAGAATGTGGTGTATATGGGACATTTTTAAAAAAGGAAGATAATGCTATTTTGTATACAGTTGAAGGGTTGATTTCTCTCCAGCATAGAGGACAAGAATCTGCGGGTATAGCATATTCTACAAAAAATGAAATAAAAGTATATAAGAAAATGGGGATGGTTTCGGATATTTTTAATAATGGAATATTAAGAAAGTTAAAAAGTAATATAGCCATTGGACATGTGAGATATTCAACGAAAGGAAAATCAGAAATTCAAAATTCACAACCATTTCATGTGAGATATATGAATGAACATTTTGCTATAGCACATAATGGACAGATTGAAGATGCTGAAGAATTGAGAAATGAGTTAGAAAAAGAAGGAACTATATTTTTAACAGAAAGCGATACTGAAATTATTTTACATATGCTAATAAAAAATTTAAACAAAAAAATATCAGAATGGACTTTAGAAAGCGTTGCAAAAGCAATTTTTAATAAAATTTCTCCATCTTATTCATTGCTATTATTGTTCAATGATAAAATAATTGCAATAAGGGATAAATATGGTTATAGGCCACTATACTATTATATTTCAGAAGATGGCTATTATATATCTTCTGAAGATAGTGGTTTTAATTTTTTGAATCCTGATCAAGATAAAGTATATGAAGTATTGCCTGGAGAAGCAATTGAATTTTCTCAACAAGGAATAAAAAGATATAAAATTGAAAGCGAAGAAAAAAGATATTGTTTTTTTGAGCATATTTATTTTGCAAGGCCAGATTCGAATTTATTTGGTAAGAATGTACATTTAATGAGAAAAGAGCTTGGGAAATTATGTGCTAAAGAACACCCAATTAATGCAGATATAGTTGTTCCTGTTTTAGATAGTGGATTTTCAGCAGCTTTGGGTTATTCACAAGAAAGTAAAATCCCAATAGAAATGGGGTTAATGAGAAATAGATATATAGGTAGAACATTTATTAATCCAAATCAGTTAGACAGAGAAATTGGAGTGAAAAGGAAACTTCCTCCAATTATGCCTGTGATTAAAGATAAAAAAATTGTTCTTGTGGATGATTCAATTGTAAGAGGAACAACGATGAAAAAAATAGTATCTATGCTAAGGAAGGCAGGAGTTAAAGAAGTTCATATTAGAATAGCTAGTCCAAAAGTGGTTAATGTTTGTAATTGGGGTGTTGATATTCCTGATATTAAAGAATTAATTGCAGCAAATAATACATTAGAAGAAATGGCTAAATATTTTAATGCTGATTCTATTGGATATGTTTCATTAGAAGGTATAAAAGAAATGTTGAAAAAAGAATTCAATGATTATTGTTTTCATTGCTTTTTAGGAAGGTGAGAATATGGATTATATAGGAAGTGGAGTTAATATAAATGAAGCTAATAATATGTTGAGTGGAATAAAGAATAAATTAAAGGAAAATGCTGATATGTATGCAGGATTATTTTCTATAAATGAATTGGTAAATGAATATGAGAATCCAATGTTGGTAGCTTCAACTGATGGCATTGGAACAAAAATGCTTTTATTAGAAAAGCTAAAGAGATGGGATATTGTAGCCCAAGATCTCGTAGGTATGGTTTTGAATGATCTTGTTTGCGTTGGTGCAAAACCGTTGTTTTTTCTTGATTATTATGCTACTGGAAGATTAAATAGTAAAGATGGGGAATCATTTTTAAATTATTTAATAGAAATATTAGAAAGTTTAAATTGTAAATTAATTGGTGGTGAAACTGCTGAACTTCCTGGTTTATTAATTAATGATAAGGTTGATGTTGCAGGATTTGGTGTTGGAATAGTGGATAAAAACAATATTTTAGGAAAGTCTAAAGTAAAAGAAGGGGACATTTTAGTAGGTCTAAAATCAAATGGAATACATTCAAATGGATATTCTCTTGTAAGAAAATTATTAGAACAAGAAAAAATAAAAATGTCAGAAAAATTAATAGCTTCAACAAAAATAATGGTAAATCAAACATTGTTAGTAAAAGATTATATAAATGCTGCAGCTCATATAACTGGTGGCGGTATTGAAGGTAATTTATCAAGGATAATACCTGAAGGATTAAGTGCAAAAATTGATGTTAAGTGGGAAATTGATGATATATTTATAGATATCTTAAATGCAGGTGTTTCATTAAAAGAATCATTTAATGTTTTTAATATGGGAATCGGTATGATTTATGTATTACCTAAAGAAAATTTAGAGAAGGTAAAGCAACTTTTAAAAAATGAAGAAATTATTGAAATAGGTATTGTGAGATCAGGTGAGAAAAAGGTTGAGATAAATTTTTAGGAAGGCGATATTATGAAGAAGAAAATAGTAGTTTTAGCATCCGGAAATGGTTCTAATTTTGAGGCTATTGTTAGAAAATTAAGGAATAGATATGAAATAAAGTTAATAAGCGATAATAAAAAAGCATATGCTTTACAAAGAGCAATAAAATTATATATTGATTATGAAATAGTAAATTATGAATATTATAGGGAGAGGGAGCGTTTTAATAAAAAACTGTTTGAATGTTTAAAAAATGAAAATCCGGATTTAATTGTGTTAGCCGGTTATATGAGAATACTTCCAGATTATATTGTTGAATATTTTTCTGGAAAAATAATAAATATTCATCCATCTTTATTACCTGCTTTTAAGGGACTAAATGCTATAAAAAAAGCTTTTGATTATGGAGTTAAATATACTGGTGTTACTATACATTATGTAAATAATGAACTTGATGGTGGGGAAATTATTACCCAAGATATTGTAAAAATAGAATATGAGGATACGTTAGAATCTTTAGAAGAAAAAATACACAAAGTAGAGCATAAATTATATCCAAAAGTAATAGATAAAATTTTAAGAAATATGTAAGGGGGTTAATATGAAAAGGGCACTTATTTCTGCGTATTATAAAGATAATATAGATAAATTAGCTGAAACATTAATTGAGAATAATTATGAAATAATTTCAACAGGTAAAACAGCAAATTATCTTGAAGAGAAAGGTTTTAAAGTAACAAAAGTAGAAGAAATAACAAAATTTCCAGAAATACTAAATGGAAGAGTAAAAACATTACATCCAAAAATTCACGGAGGAATTTTGGCAAGAGATATTGAAGAGGATAAAAAAACGTTAAAAGATTTAAATATAGAAAAAATAGATTTAGTTTATGTTAATCTTTATCCCTTTGAAGAGAAATTAAAAGAAGAATTAGATACATCTGAATTGTGTGAGTATATAGATATTGGTGGCCCTACGTTAATAAGAGCAGCTGCGAAAAATTTTGAAAATACTATTGTATTAGTGGATCCTGAAGATATAAATTTTATTATTGAAAATTTAAATGATATTGATTATGAAAAAAGGATATATCTTGCTGCTAAAGCTTTTAACTTAACTGCATATTATGACTCAGTTATCTCTATGTATTTTAATAAAATAGTAAATATAGATTTTCCAATATATATGAATTTGCCCCTTAAAAAGAAAACAGAATTAAGATATGGGGAAAATCCACACCAAAAGGCAGTATATTATGAGAATACTATGGAAGAAGGTTTTTTTAAGAATTTTGAAAAATTAAATGGTAAAGAATTATCATATAATAATATGAAGGATATTGATGTTGCATGGAAGGTGGTTAATGAATTTGAAGAAAATGTATGTTGTGCATTAAAACACCAAACACCTTGTGGTGTTGCTGCAGGAGATACCAATTTAAGTACATATATGAGGGCATATGAGTGCGATCCTATTTCGATTTTTGGAGGAATAGTTGCATTTAATCATAAAGTAACGAAGGAAACTGCAGAAGAGATAAAAAAGATTTTTTTAGAGGTTGTGATTGCTCCAGATTTTGAAAATGAAGCTATAGAAATTCTCAAAAAAAAGAAAAATCTAAGAATTATAAAAGCAAAAATAAAACCATCTCAAAAATTTGAATATACATCTATAGATGGTGGTTTATTAATTCAAGAAAGAGATAATAAGTTATTTGAAAAATTGAATATTGTAACTAAAAAAACTATACCAGAATATTTAATTGAAGATATGATTTTTGCTTTTAAAGTAGTAAAACATGTTAAATCAAATGCTATTGTTGTTTCAAAGGGTAAAATGGCAAAAGGTATAGGAACAGGACAACCAAATAGAATATGGGCAGCTATTGAAGCATTAGATAGAGCTAAAGATGGGGTTGTTTTAGCTTCAGATGCCTTTTTTCCGTTTGATGACGTTGTAAAAAAAGCAGGTGAGTATAATATAAAGGCAATTATACAACCAGGTGGGTCTGTTAGAGATGAAGATTCTATTAAGACGGCTGATGAATTAGGAATTTCTATGGTATTTACAAATATGCGACATTTTAAACATTGATTTTGAATTTAATGAGGTGAAAGAATGAATATAATGATTATAGGGAATGGCGGTAGAGAACATGCAATTGCATGGAAATTATCTCTAAATGATAATATTGAGAAAATTTACTGTGTTCCTGGAAATGGTGGTACTGAACTCGAAAAAAAATGTGAAAATATAAATATGAAAGAAACTGATGAAATAATAAAATTTGCAAAAATAAATGATGTAAAATTAACTATAGTAGGACCAGAAAAATATTTAGTAGAAGGAATTGTTGATGAATTTAAAAAAGAAGGTTTAAATATTATAGGGCCAGATAAAAATACTTCAATACTTGAAGGTAGTAAGATATATGCAAAGAAATTTGCTGAAAAATATGGTGTTCAAACTGCAAAATATAAACCATTTGATAACATAATAGATGCATTAGAATATATAAAAAATATTGAAGATTTTCCAATAGTAATAAAAGCAGATGGATTAGCAGCTGGTAAAGGTGTTGTTATAGCAGATAATTATATAATAGCTAGAAATGTTTTGACAGATTTTATGATTAATGATATCTTTAATGGGGCCGGTAAAAAAATTGTTATTGAAGAATACTTAACAGGTTATGAAATGTCAGTTTTTGTATTATTAGATGGAGAAAATTATAAAATTTTTCAAAGTGCTATGGATCATAAAAAAATAAATGAAGGCGAAAAAGGTTTGAATACTGGCGGAATGGGTGCAATATCTCCACATCCTAAGTTAAATAAAGATTTATTAGGAAAAATTGAAAAGAAAATTATTATGCCAACAATTAGAGGAATAAAGAATGAAAAATTAGTATATAATGGAGTTTTATTTTTTGGTTTAATAATTCAAAACAATGAACCATATCTTCTTGAATACAATGTAAGATTTGGAGATCCAGAAACGCAAGCTATGATGCCTCTTTTGAAAACAGATTTATATGAAATTTTTGATAGTATTTTAAAGAAAAAATTAAAAGAAATAGATATAGAGTGGGAAGATGAGGTTTCTTGTTGTGTTGTTTTAGCTTCAAAAGGTTATCCAATGAAATATGAAAAAGATAAAGAAATAGTAATAAATGATAATATAAAAGTTTTTCATGCGGGCACAAAAGTAGAAAATGATACGATTTTAACAAACGGCGGTAGAGTTCTTTCTGTAGTAGAAACAGATAAAAATTTAAAAAATGCACGAAAAAAAGCTTACCAATCATTAGAAAAAGTAATATTTGAAAATAAATATTATAGAAAAGATATTGGTAAGATATGATATAATAATAAAAATAAAAAAATAAGGTGAAAAAATATGTTTTTAGATTTTTTATATAATTATACCCTTACCAAGGATCAAGAATATTTATCTAATGAATTAGATAAGTTTATAATAAATTCTTTAGATTTTTTAATTATTCAAGGCGGTGCTGGAACTGGAAAAACATTTTTAATTTCTCAATATGCTAGATATTTAAATAGAAAACATATAAATTTTATAATGCTTGCTCCAACAGGAAGAGCCTCAAAAATTCTTCACGAAAAATCTGGATTTGAAACAAAAACAATTCATAGTGATATATATAGTTTTTTTGATAAAAAAATTAATCTTGATAAAGATGAAATAAAAATATTTTTTAAATTAAAAGAAAATCCTCGAAACAATACAATCTTTATAGTTGATGAAAGTTCGATGATTTCTGATATTAATTTGTCAGATGAAAATCTTATTTTTGGAAGTGGTAAATTACTTTCAGATTTGGTGACATATGTTAAATTTGGAAACAATAATAAAATAATTTTTTTAGGAGATGAATATCAGCTTCCACCAATAAGATCGAATAGTTCTCCTGCATTAGATAGAAAATATATAGAAGAAAATTTTGATTTAAAAGGTGAAAAGATAATTCTTAATGAAGTAATTAGACAAAAAAAAGATAGTTATATTTTAAAAAATGCTATTACAATAAAAAATCATATAGATAGAAAAACTTTTTTTGATTTGAAATTTGAATATAATAATGACTTTATAAAAGAAGAAAAATTTACCGAGAAATATAATTATTCAAAACCAGGAAAGGATATTATTATTTGTTCAACAAATGAAAAATCTTTAAAATATAATGTTGAAATAAGAAAAAAATTGAATTTTAAAAACAGTATCGAAATAGGAGATGTTTTATTAAACACAAAAAATATATATTTTAATAATAAGACTATTTTTAACGGTGAATTCTTTAAAGTAATTAAAATATTGAATCATGAAAAGAAAGATGCTTTTTTAGGAAAAAGTGAACATATTGTATTAGAATTTTATGATTTGATATTAGAAAATATTTTTTCTAATGAGAGAATAACTTTTAAAGTTTTTGTGAATTCTTTATTTTCAAAGTCTACAGATATAGATTTAAATTTAAAGAAAGCATTATATAGTATGTGTCTTAATGAAATATATCAAAAGACAGGGTTATATGAGGAATATGTTTTTGAAATGTTGGAATTTGATCCATACTTTAATGCTCTTCATGTGAAATATGGTTATGCGGTTACTGCGCATAAAGCTCAAGGCGGTGAATGGGATAGAGTTTTTATTGATACAAGTTACTTTAATTCTATCAAAACTAAAGAATATTTTAAATGGCTTTATACATCTATTACTCGTGCTAAGGAGAGGGTATTTATTAAAGAATTACCTTTTAAATTATTTCAAAATAATAAATTAAAAATATACAATGAGTTTATTATAAAGAAAGAAATAAATATATCATATAATTTAAGTTTTTTTAATACGTCTTTAAAAGAACTATACCTTGCTTTTAGAGAAAAGATAAAAGAAAAATTATTTGAGATAATTGGTATTGAACATTTTCAATACCATGAAGTGTATTATATAAAAAAGGGAAATGATTATTTGAAAGTTCAGTTGTATTATAATAAGGATTATGATCCAACGTTTATGAGAATATTAGAAACTACAAATAAAAAAATAGCAGAAGAATTTCTTTCAATTTTTGAAAAAAAAGATTTAACTCAAGAAAAAAAGCATGAAGTAAAAACGAATAATTGTCTAAAAATATATATAGATGGTAGCTATGATAATAATTTAAAAAAATTTGGATCTGGTTTTATTGTTATAAAGGAAGATAATGTAGAAAAATATTGGAAAGGGTTTGCATATGAAAAATTTTTAAAACATCGAAATGTTGCTGGGGAAATATTTGCTGCATTATTGGCATTTGAATATGCAAAGCAAGAAAATTTAAAATGTATTGAAATTAATTATGATTATGAAGGTATAGAAAAATGGGCAATTGGTGAATGGAAAACAAATACAGAGTTAACAAAATATTATAAAGAGAGATATGATTATTATTCTTCTATTTTTAAAATAAAATTTAATAAAATAAAATCTCATTCAGGAGATAAATATAATGAATTAGCTGATGAACTTGCAAAAAAAGCTGTATATGAAAGTGATTATAATATAAAATATGATATAGAGGTGGTTTGATGAATTTATTTGAATTAGCTAAAAACAGAAAAACTGTTAGAAAATTTGATTCAAAAATTCCAGACATTAAAGATATAAAATATGCTATTGAAGTTGCAAAAGAAGCACCTTCTGGAAAAAATGATCAGCCATGGTTGTATGTTTTAGTTTCAAGTTATGATAAAAAAAATAAAATTAGAGAGATTTGTGAAAAAGGAGAAAAATCATTTTATGAAAATTCTAAGGGAAAATTGAGAGAATGGCTTGATGAAAAAGGCTTTTCGTGGGAAAAACCTTTTTTGTCAGAAGCCCCGTATTTGCTTTTTGTATATTCAAATAAAAAGTCGCCATTTTCAAAAGAGTCTGTTTGGCTATCTTTAGGATATTTATTGCTAGCTTTAGAAGAAAAGGGATTATCTACTGTTACATATACACCCTCAAATTATAATGAGATTTCAGAATATATGGAAGTTCCAAAGGATTATAGGTTGGAAGTTATACTTCCTATTGGTTATTCTGCTGATCCCAAACCAAAATACGAAAGAAAAAGTCTTGAAGAATTATTGGTTATGTTAAAGTAATTTGATTGATATATAATTTTTATATAATTATTATAAAATAATAATAAGAAGAAAAATGAAATTATTTTAAGTGTGGTGTTTAAATGAAGAAAATTATTTTAAGTATTTTAATTTTAGCTTTATTTCTAAGTAGTTGTGTATTCAATAAGGGTGAAGTTAAGAAAAGTAATTATGATATTGCAAAAGAAATTTCGTCTTTAAGAGACTATATACCAATTACACAAACAATTATAGGATTGGCTCGAGGGAAAAAAATGGATAAAATTCCAATATCTAAAACAGTAAATGTGGAAAATATAGATGTTCTAAAAGATAAAACACCAGATGATGTTTATTTAGAATATAAAAAAGATGATAAGGATTATGTAAGAGTTCCATCTACGGGATATTTTGATAATTTTTATGGTGAAGGGTCTAATGTTAGGGCAGCTTTTTTTATGACCCCAACAACTTTAAGCGATGATTCTACAGGATATTTAATAGATTTATATTTAGAACCATATTTGGATCTTTCTGTTGATTATGATTACGAAAAATATAAGATTTCACATGACTCTTGGGATTTTAAATTAGAAAATTTGATAGATTATAAAACATATCTTTCTGATGGTAGTATTGTTGATAGAGATATAATAGAACAAAAAGAGGACTGGAATTCCAATGTGGGATATGCAATGTTTGACGTTCCAGCTGTTTTAAGTAATATAGATAAATATATTTATCCGGAAGTAATACCACATCCTGCAACTTCTACTAATATCTATTTTTATTCGCATACCAAGTCAACTATAAATACTTTTTTTAGTGAAATTTTGTCAGAAGAGTTTTATACAGAAGCAGCCTCAGATGGGTCAATAAATTCTGGAATAACTTATATTGATGCTGATGATGGGTTTTTATGGAGTACAAAAACTAAAACTGTTGTTAGATTTATGAGAAATGGTAATATTAGCAAATCCAATGCTTTTACAACTACAGGCAATATAGGGTTAATATGGTATTCGGCATTAGAAGAAGTAACGATTGATTCAACAGGAGTTGATAATGAATTAACTCATTATAAAAAGAAATTCATGGAATGGTGGGATGAACCAGAATATATTTCCGATGATAATTTTTCATATAAAGAAATTATAGAAATGGATGAATTAGGAGAAAATAGAGCTGAATATGAAGGTACAATTAAGAAGTTTTGGAATGGGAATAATAGAGGTAATGGATATCATGTTTCTTTGTTAAAGGATGAAAATGATAATTATGTTTTTACTATTGATTGGCAATGGTTTGAAGCAACTGATAAATCATTTGCGAAAGATGTTATCGTTAAAACAGCTGATGATGAGAAATATATAAAATCATTTAAAATAATAGATAATGAGCTAGTTATTCAAATTGGTGACGGTGTTTTTAAAGGTCACTTTAATAATGGGGCATTTATAGGAAAATATATAATAGGAGATAAAGAGTTTGAAAATGTGGTAATAAATTCTTTTGGGGTAGTAATAGGAGATAAAAAATTTAGATTTGACAAAAATGGAAATTTAATTACAATTTAAAATAGCCTGGGGTTCCAGGCTATTTTAAATTGTAGGAATTATTTCTTTTAAATGTTCCTCGAAATCTTTATCAGGTTCAATTTCAAATATCTTCCCGTTTTTTAAACTTATAACATATCCTTTTTGTGGATTACCAAAATCTTTTAATAGATACATATAGAATTGCAATTGAAATTTATAATCCTCTATTTTTTCTTTGTTTGATAAATCAGAATATTTGTAATCAATAACTTCAATATTGTTATTTTCATCAAAAATTACTCTGTCAGGAACACCAAATATCATATATTCTTTTCCATTTAAAACCATTCTTTTTACTAATCTCCATTCAGTTTTAAATTTTTTTGATTCAAATAATCTTTTTATTAAGTCATTGTCAAGAGCTTTTGGTAATTTTTCATTTTTAATTAAATATTTTATTTGGTTGAAACTTGTAATTCCCTCCATTATAGCATGCATTTCAGTTCCTTTTAATAAATAATCTTCATTTTCAAAAAAATCTTTAATATCTATATAAATTTCTTCTGTTAAATCTTCAGAATTTTCTTCTTTTTTCATTTCATTAATAATATATGTTGGGGCTATATATTTTTTATAAGCATATGCTGTTAAATCGGATAAATTTTTTTCATTAATATCATCTAAAAATTTTTCAGTCTTTTCTTCTAATTTTTGATCTTCAAAAATTATTTCATTTTCTGAAATTAAATCCTTTTTTTCATATGTTGATTTCATAAATAGGGCAGCAGATGATTTTTCTGAAGGGCTTTTTTTATCTTTTCCATTTAATGGAATAATTGGTATTAACATTTCTTTTGGTCTAGTAATAGCAACATATAGTAATCTTAGTATTTCAGTGTCTTCAAGGAATTTGTTAATATCAAATATATTTAAGAATTTTTCTCCAAACTGTATTTTTATTTTATCTTCTGTGCTTATAGAAGATATATCTATATTTTTAACCTTTTTTAAGAATAGCTTTTTTAGTACAAAATACCTAATATTATTTTCTGGCAGAGAAAATTCTATTTTTTCATTTAATACATTAATATTATCTCCAATTTTATCTTCTGTGTTTAGATCATTTTTTTTACCTAAGCCCCCTAGTATTACAATAGGAAATTCTAGACCTTTTGATTTATGAACGGTTAGCACTCTTACAACATTTTGTTTTTCATCTTCAATAGCAGCTTCACCTTCTGAAAGTTCTGAAGTTTTTCTTAATAGTCTTATTAATTCTGAAAAAGATACTGCTAATGTATTGTATTTTTCTGCTTCATTTAACAATTTTTTCACATTTGCTATTGCGTAATGTGAATCGTGTAATACAGTTAATCGTGATAAATAATTAGTTTCTGATATTATCCCTTTAAGAATAACTGTAGGTTTTAAATAATATTTTAATTCCACATATTTTTTTAATATGTCAAACCCAATTCTTTCATTATTTGAAAGGATATTTGTCTTTTCAGCAGTTTCATATAATGATTTGAAATCATTTTTTATCTTTAAATTTACTAGCCCGTTTAATTTTTTAAATGGCATTCCAACCATTAAAGACATCATATAACCTGAAAAATTAAAATCATTATGAGGGTTTTCAATAGCATTAAGTGCATAAAATACTGTTTGAACTTCATTTTTATCGTAAAAGGATTTACTTCCTAAAATATAGAAAGGAATATTGTATTCTTTAAAAACATTTCTTATATTCTCTTCTGAATTTTTTAATTCTCTTAGTAATACAGCAATATCTCTATATTGTATTTCTCTTTCTTCAAAAGCAATAGTTCCATTTATTCTTTTTCTGAATTTTAATTTTTCCCCTACCAATGATTTTATAGTTTTTGCAATAGTTTGATATTCATCATTTGCAATAATATATTTTATTCTATGTTTATCATCTTTTGTGATAGATGGAATAATATCTTTTGTATCTTTTGCTTCAAAATGGGATTTATCTTTTGATTCGTTATATAATAAATTATTAAAAATATCAGGATATATTTTCTTTATGTTTTCATATGAATTTAATAGTTTTTCATTGAATAAAACATTTTTAGAAAAATCATTAGCGAATTCGACTATTTCAGCATTTGAACGCCTATTTATGTTTAACTGGAATTTTGAGTTTTCATTAAATTCTTTTTCTGTTACAGCGAATACTGAAACGTCTGCTCCTCTAAATCGGTATATAGACTGTTTCCTATCGCCAACGTAAAAAATATAATTATGCCCTTTTTGATGTATTTTATCAAATAATTCTTTTTGTAGAAAGTTTGTATCTTGATATTCGTCCACTATTATATACTTAAATTTATTTTGATATTTTTTTAGTATATTTTTATCTTCAAGAGTTTCCAATGTTTTATCAAGAACACCTTTAAAATCAAATTGGAATTGATCTTCTGTATAAACATTATATATTTCTTGAGCGATTAATAGAGAAATTTTGAATAGCCACAATACATCATTAAAATCTTTGTTTATTAAGTCTATTTCTGGAAGTTCACTTTTTTTCATTTCTGTTCGCCAATTTTGCAATGTTTCGGAAAGAACTTTTTTAAAGATATCTAAATTAAGTTCCTGGATTATATATTTCAGTGAATTATTAAATTTTACTAAATCAGAAAGTAATTCATTTATGAATGTTTTTACAGTTTCTCTTCTTTCAATAGGTAAGAAGGATATTAATTCTTCTATATTTATATTATTGTTTTCATATAATTGAAATAATATTTTTAAAGTATTATATACAGATTTTTCTATCTCTATTTCCATTTTTAACTCGTTTATTATTGTGAAATTCGGATCTACTCCAATTGCTATATTATTTTCTCTTAGTATTTTAGAACAAAAACTGTCTATTGTTGTAATCCATGCTCTATTTAAATTTGTTTTTATTTGTCTCCAATATTTATAATTTTTATTTTTTTCCAATTTTTTGTTTACTTCTTCTAAAATTCTTTCTTTCATTTCACCAGCAGCTTTATTTGTGAAAGTAACAGCAAGGATATTTTGAACTATGTCCGGATTATTTTCTTTTTCAAATTTTTCAAGTATAGATAAATAATATTTTGTAATTGTATAAGTTTTTCCTGTACCAGCAGAGGCGGAAATAAAATAGTCTTTATCTAAATTATTTTTTAAATCATCAATATTTAAGTTTTTAGTCAATGTTCTCACCTCTTAATTTTTCTATGTCACTTTTTGTTAAATGTTTTCTTTCATTAAGAGTTATATTTTCTAACCATTGAAATAAGCTACAGAATCTATAAAATTCACATTTTCCGTCATTTCCTATTTTACATGAATAATATTTTTCGTTAGAGTTTTGTACCTTATATCCTTTAATTGATAATTCATCTAAAAATCTATATTTTAATAATTCTTTTTTATAGGTAAAAGCAGGAAGGAAATTTGTATTTTCAATAGAATTAATTATATTATCCAACCATTTTGTGAATTCTTTAAAATCTATTTTCTCATATGCGTTTGAATTTCCTGGATATTTTATATATACAAAGTTGTTTTCAATTTTTATCCATTTTAAAGATTTATATTTATCATTTTCCTTACTCATTGGTAAAAAACTTAGAAATACAGGATTTTTTACAATCTTTTCATTCCATATATCATTATTTGAAAGTGTTAAATAATAGAACAGTAGTTGTTCTGTTTGGAAGCTTGATTTATTTTTATAATCAATAATAGAATAGGCTTTTTTCTCTTCTTTTTTTGAAGGTGTTAATTCAAAAACATTCTTTTTTTTCTTTTCTTTTAATTCAAAATTTAAGGTTTCATTCATTTCATCTATTCTATCAATTCTTGAAATTAAATTATATTTATTATATTTTCCGTTAATAGAATACTCACTTTCAATTATTTTTTGGTATTTTAATGAATAATCATCTTTGTTTTTGTTTTTTGGAGAACCGAAGAAAATATAATGAGAAATTAATGTATCAACGACATTAGAAAGTTCTGTTGAAATGTCTTCTATTTCTATTTCTTTAATTATTTTATATGTCCTTAATTCCTCAACGCCAGACTTATCCCATTCTTCATTTGCTATATTTTTTATTTCATTGTATAATTCATCTTTATTTTCAACTAAACTTTTTATTGAATTATATGTTGGATATTTATCAAATAACTTTTTCATTATTTTGTGTTTTAAATTTCCTACATAGAATATAAAAAAATCTTTATTTGTTTTTATTTTAGCTATGTACTTTAAATAATATTTAAAAGGGCAATCTACATATGTTGAGATTTTATTATGACTAATATCTTTTAATTTAATATATTCATCTAAATTCCATGAAATATTTTTTTTCAAAGTTTTTAATTCATTAATCTGGTCTATAATATTATTTATTTTTTCTATATTTGAATTTAAATTATTGTAAGTATAATATAATGCAGCTTGTTCTAGAGAATAGATTTCATTGGTATTATTTGGAATTATCTCTTCACTTTTTGAAAAGAATATATATTCTTTTATTTCAAATATTTTTTTTAAATCGCTTTCATATGATGAAATTGAGATTTCTTCTCCGGATATAGTGGCTTTTGGATACGTTATTATTACATTATCTGCGAACAACATTGAAATATACATATTTTCTCTAAATTGTAATTCAGAAATTTTAGAATAATAATCATTTTTTGTTATATAAGAAAGTAATGGATTTATTCCTATTGAAGGATAATTATCATCGCTAAATGAAATGAAAAATTTGTATTTTTTATGTATAAACCTAGAATCGTTTAATGTAAAAATTTCTACTGTGTTAGAATATCTTTCTGATATTCTATATTTTTCTGTTTCTATTAAACTTAAAAGGATATTATAAAATTTTGAAAGTTTTATATTTCCTGATATAAGTTTCTCAAGATTTTTTTCTATTTTTAATAAAACTTCTTGAAATTTATATAAAGCATTTAATTCACTTTCTACTTTTTCGATATTATTAATATCAATAATTTTTTCATTAATCCAGTTATTTAGTAGTTTTCTATAATATGATAATTCAAAATCTTTTTTAACCAAATTTTCTAGGAGATTGAATAAATTTAAAAATATATTTTTTAATTCTTCGAGTTCTTTTTTTGATTTTTCAAGTCTTTCTTTTTCATCAGAAGATAATAATTCTTTTTTTACTCCATCCAAATATTCATTAATTCTTTTTAACCACTTTTCTTTTCTTGATTTTAAAGATGATTTAGGATAATCAAAATAAAGATTTAATTTTTTTAAAAGATCTTCAATTTCATCAATGGATAAGGTTCTTTCACTGGCATATCCAGCTTCTATTAAAGCAAGCAAATCATTAACTTCATAACCAGAATATATTACTTTTAACGGTAATAATAATTTATTTACAATAAGACTTTCAGATAAAGAAATATCATTTTTTAACCTATATGGAACTTTTATTTCTTCAAAAAAATCTGCTAAAGAAGTTGCGGTTTGAAAATCCGGAACTATTATTCCAAAATCTTTTGGTTCATAGTTTTCATATAATATTTTTCTTTTTATTTCTTTAGCGATATTTTCTATTTCCAGAATATTATTTTTAAATTCTGCTTTAAAAACATTAGTATCTTTAAATAACTTTTTTAAATTTGTTTTTTTCTCTTCTATATCAAATCCGTTTTCTCTTAAAAAGAGTAAAATTTTTTTTAAGCTATCAAAAGATTCATCGTTATTTAAAGACCAGGCTAAAAAATATACATTGTCAAATAGAGAAAATAATTTTTTTAGCACATTAATAAGTATTGGAGGTAAATCAAAAAAACCACCAATCACTAGAGTTTTACCTAGTCTTTTTATCTCAAAATCTTCATAAAACCATTTATATATACTTATTTGATCATAATTTTTATTAATTGATTTTGAATTATCAAATTTTGTATTTAATATATCTTCTAATTTTTCTTCTAAATGTTTATATAATTTAAATAGATTATCATCACTTTCTATGTCTTTATCCATTTCCAAGTATAATTCATTATTTTCTAAAATATCTTTATCAGAAATCCTGGATATTTCCCATTTTTTTTCAAATATTTCGAGGAGATATTCTATTGACATTTTTGATTTTGAGAGAGTTTTTAAGTATTTCTCAAATTGAACATTATTTTTTTCTTTTTCTATTAAATCTTCTAATTCATTTGCAATGTAAGCCTTTAAAAAATCTCTATCTATAAAAAGTGATGATGGCTCATATTTTTTAAATAATTCAACAATATATTGATTTATAACTCTAAAAGCATCTCTATTTAATGTTTTATCGATTTTTCTTGTTAAAGTTTCTGCGATTTGCTTTACATAGTCTCCAGAAGGTCCTATATATAAAAATTCCATAGGATCTTTTTCATATAACGGAAGTATGAAATCTGCAATTTCATTAAAATGATTTTTCTTTAAATCTATTATTTTAACTTTTTTCATGTAATTACAACCCCCTAATTCCATTTTATGATATTATAACACTTTTATATATAAAAATTCAGACTTAACTTAGGTTGTTGTTAGATTAATGTTTATATATAATAAAAACACCACCAATTAAATTTGGTGGTGTTAATTTTTTTATAATACTTTTTTGCCTTCAATATAAACGCTTTCTGCTTTTGCTCTTACATCAAATGGATGGTAGTTCCAAATTACAATGTCTGCATCTTTCCCGGGTTCTAACGAACCAACTCTATCTTCTATTTTTAATATTTTAGCTGGGTTTATTGTAAGCATTTTTAATAAATCTTCCTCTTTTGCGCCATATCTCATTCCAAGAGCAGCTTGTACATTCGCATGTTCTAAATGTAAAACAGGGTGATCGCACATTAATCCGGCTAAAATACCTTTTTCATTTATTATTCTTAAAGCTTCGAAAGATAAATCTTTTAATTCTAATTTTGTTCTGAATCCAAACAATGGTCCAAGTACAAGTGGAATATTTTTTTCTTTTATATAATCAGCTACTTTATAAGCTTCAGTAGCATGTTCAATTACTAAATCAAAACCGAATTCTTCTGACAATCTTATTGCCGTTAATATGTCATCAGCTCTATGAGCATGAATTCTAGCAGGGATTTCTCTTTTTAACACTTTTTCACCTATTTCCATTTTTAAATCAAATTCATTAAAATCTTCTTTTTCTTTCTTTTTCATATAATTTTTTACTTTTAAGAAGTAATCTCTTATTACTGCTACACTTCCAAGTCTTGTTGCTGGTAATTTGTTTTGAGATCCATATACTCTTTTAGGATTTTCACCCATAGCCATTTTTAATCCTGCTGGTTCTTTAATAATCATTTCATCAACTATTTTTGATTTGAATTTAAGGATTGCCCCTTGACCACCGATTGGATTTGCACTACCAGGAACAACCATTACAGTGGTAACTCCGCCTTTTAAAGCTCTTTTTATTGCAGCATCTTCTGGATAAAAAGCATCAATTACTCTTACTTGAGCTGTATTTGGATCTGTCATTTCATTCCCATCTTGATAGCTCATTCCAACGCCTTCTTCAAATACTCCAATATGAGAATGAGCATCTATAAATCCTGGGAAAATGTATTTTCCTTCAATATCTATTACTTGATCAGCCTTTGCTCTAATGCTTTTTCCTATTTTTTTGATTTTTCCATTTTCAATTAATAAATCCCCTTTAAATGGATCTGAAGTGATAGGATAAATATTAGCATTTTTAAAAAGTATTTTCATTTATATCCCCTCCTGTTTTTTGTGTTTATAATCAAATTATATCATAATTTGATTCGTTAAGCAAATCTTTTTGTTGAAAAAAATTAACATTTAAATCTAATATTCTTTATAAAAGTGTTTGAATTTTTTCTACTTAATTTATCAGATATACATACATATTGTATTTAATGTTTTAATATGATACAATATATCGTGTTATAATTAGTTATTGTGGAGGAGGGGAAATATGAATTTAATTTATGATTACATCAATAATAGTGACTGGAAGGTTAGGGAAAATTCAAATATGCAATATTCATTACAAGGGTTAAACAATCATATTCACCAAGAAATTACAAAACAATTTTGGTTGAATGAAGTATATGATAAACATAACAAAAAGATAAGTGAATATCATAATAAAGGATTTATGCATATACATGATTTAGGTGCTTTATCAGCATATTGTGTGGGATGGGATTTAGAGGAATTATTAAGAAAAGGATTTAATGGTGTTTCTGGAAAAGTTGCATCTGGTCCTGCAAGACATTTTAGAACAGCTTTAGGACAAATAGTTAACTTCTTATATACAATGCAAGGTGAAGCGGCTGGGGCAGTAGCGTTTTCAAATTTTGATACATTATTAGCACCGTTTATAAGATATGATGGTTTAAATTATGATCAAGTGAAACAATCTTTACAAGAATTTATATTTAATATGAATGTACCAACAAGAGTAGGGTTTCAATCACCTTTTAGTAATATTACTATGGATTTAACAGTTCCTTCTACACACAAAGATAAAAAGGTAATAATAGGAGGAAAAGAAAAAGAAGAGACATATAGTGATTTTCAAAAAGAAATGGATATTTTAAATAAAGCGTTTATAGAAGTAATGCTTGAAGGAGATTATGATGGCAGACCTTTTTCATTTCCAATACCAACGTATAATATAACAAAAGATTTTGATTGGAATAGTGAAGTTGCAACAATGATTATGACTATGACAATGAAATATGGGACACCGTATTTTGCAAATTATGTTAACTCAGATATGAATCCTGAAGATGCTCGTTCAATGTGTTGTAGATTAAAATTAGATAATAGACAAGTAATAAAACATATGCAACAACTTTCATTTGGCTTTGTTAATGAAGATAAAAAAGAAGATGAAAAAACAGAAGTAAAAAGAAGAGGCGGATTATTTGGTTCTAATCCATTAACTGGATCTATAGGAGTAGTTACTATTAATATGCCACGATTAATGCATTTATCAAAAGGTGACAAAAATAAATTTTATAATTTATTAGATGAAGTTATGAATTTAGCAAAAGAGAGTTTGGAAATAAAAAGAATATATGTTGAGGAATGGACTAAACAAGGATTGTATCCATACACAAAGGTTTATTTAGACAGTGTTTATAAGTTAACAGGTCAATATTGGGCGAATCATTTTTCAACAATTGGTTTTGTTGGAATGCATGAAGGATTATTAAACTTTGGTATTGCGAATGGTATTGCAAGTGTGGAAGGTAAAGAATTTGCTCAAGAAGTTATGGATTATATGCTTGAAAAATTAAATGAATTTAATAAGGAAACTGGAAATTTATATAATTTAGAAGCATCGCCAGCCGAAGGAACAACATATAGATTAGCAAGAATAGATAAAAATGAGTTTGGAGAAGATATAAAACACTCAGGCTCGGATGAAAAACCGTATTATACAAATTCTGTTCATCCTCCAGTAAATTATTTTGAAGATCCTTTTGATTTATTAGAACATCAAGAAGGATTACAAAACAAATGGACTGGTGGTACAGTTGTACATATTTTTGTAGGAGAAAAAATTACAGATACAGAGGCTTTAAAAGAATTTATTAAATTTAGTTTTGAAAATTACTCTTTACCATATATGAGTATAACCCCGACATTCTCTATTTGTCCTGAACATGGATATATAGCAGGAGAACATTTTAAATGTCCGTATTGTGGAAAAGATACAGAAGTATATTCAAGAGTTGTAGGATATTATAGACCAGTTCAAAATTGGAATGATGGGAAACAACAGGAATATATAGATAGAATACAATTTAAAATTAATAATGAGGTATTAAGGAGTTGACTATATGATATTAGCAGGAATAAGAACATTTAGTTTTGTTGATTATCCAAAAAAGATTTCTGCTGTTGTATATACTGGAGGATGCAATTTTAGATGTCAATGGTGTCATAATTGGAAAATAGCATATTCAAATGATTATAATTCAATTTCTGAAGAAAAGATTATTGAGAAATTATTTGCATTAAGAAAAAGGTTAAATGCAGTTTGTATTACAGGTGGAGAACCAACAATACATAAAGATTTACCAGAATTTATTAATAAAATAAAAGAACTTGGATATTTGGTGAAATTAGATACTAATGGAACAAATCCTGAGATGGTAGAAGAATTAATAAGAAAAAAGTTAATTGATTATGTTGCTATGGATATAAAAGCTAAGCCGGAGAATTATTATAATTTAATAAATGTACCCAAAGATTATTGGGAAAGTATAACCAAAACAATAAACATATTAAGAAGTTCAAATATTGACTATGAATTTAGAATGACGTATGTCCCAAACCTTTCGACAGAAGATGATATAGAATTTTTTGAAGAATTTTTAGAAGAAGACGAAAAAGGATATATTACAATTGCAAATTCAACAGAAATTTTTGAGGTTAATAATAACAAAGAAATTAAAGTTAATAGGTTAATTTTTAGATAATAGGCCAAAAGGCCTATTTTTTATGGTAAAATATTATAAAACGTATAAATGGAGGGTTATGATGAAAAAGTATTTTTTTATAGTTAATCCACATTCTTTTGGGTCAAAAGCAATAAAATTATGGCCTATTATTAAAAATAATCTAGAAAATAAAGGATTTGATTTTAATTATAAATTAACAAAAGGGAAGATGCATGCTTATAAACTTACTATTGATGCTATAAAAGAAGGTTATAGATATATAATAGGAGTTGGTGGAGATGGAACGATAAATGAAATAGTCAATGGTTTGTTTAATCAAAAGTATATAAATCTTTTAGATGTAGTTATTGGTTTAATACCTACTGGAACAGGAAATGATTGGGGAAAAAGTATTGGAATTCCAAATAATTATATTGAAGCAATAGATATTATCAAAAAAAATAATATAATTACCCAAGATGTTGGAAGAGTAGAGTATTATGAAGGAGAGAAGAAAAAAGAAAGGTATTTTATAAATATTTCAGGAATGTTTTTTGATGCTATAGTAACTAGAAATACAAATATATCAAAAGATAAAAATAAAAGTGGATCATTTTCCTATTTGCTCAATTTGATAACCACATTATTTAAATATAGTTCTCAAAAAGCAATAATTAAAATTGATGATAAAATTATAAGAGAAAAAATTTTTTCTATGGCTGTAGGAATATGTAAATATAGCGGTGGTGGTATGATGATGCTCCCGAATGCGTTATATAATGACGGACTTTTTGATATTACTATAATAAATGAAGTTCCTAAATTACAAGTAATTAAGAACATAAAAAAGATTTTTGATGGAACTTTTATTAATTTAAAATGGGTAAAGCAGTTTAGAGGGAAAAGTGTTACAATTGATTCCGAGGGAAAAATTTATTTAGAGGTGGACGGAGAAAGTTTAGGACATTCTCCTTTTAAATTTAATATTTTACAAAATTCATTAAGAGTATTTGGAGGTGAATAAATGATACCAACATTAGTGAATGCAATAGCTGTTATTATAGGTAGTTTGTTAGGGTTAGCTGCAAAAAAAGGAATTCCTGAAAAACTAAAAACAATATTATTTTACGCTGTAGGTTTGACTACTTTGGGAATAGGTATAAATATGTCAATGTCTGCAAATAATTTTTTAATTGTTTTAGGTTCTATGGCTATAGGAGGATTAATTGGAGAATTGATAGATATTGAAGGCTTTTTGAAAAAAATTGGAGATAATATGAAGGAAGGAGATTTTTCAACAGGTTTTGTTATGTCATCAATTTTATTTTTGGTAGGTCCATTAACAATTATTGGTTCCATCAATGCTGGATTAACTAATGATGGAACATTAATATACACAAAATCATTATTAGATGGAATATCCTCTACAGTGTTAGCATCTATATATGGATTAGGAGTTATGCTTTCTGCTGGTTCGGTGTTGATTGTACAAGGTAGCATAGTATTATTAGCATCAAAATTATCTTTTTTAACAAATGAAATATATTTGAATGATTTGGTAGCTGTTGGTGGTATAATAGTATTAGGAATAGGATTAAAAATTCTTGAGATAAAGGATACTAGAGTTGGAAATTTTTTACCTTCTTTGATAATTTCTCCAATTTTAGTATGGATTGTATCATTGTTTTAGAGGGGTGAAATAATGAAATTAATAAAAGATATTGAAAGTATATATTTTGAAGCTAAACCATTAGTAGAAAAAAGATGGCAAGAATTTGTTGAATTAGGAAAAAATGGTTCAGAAAAGGAGTTGTTTTCTGAATTGTGTTTTTGTGTATTAACAGCAAATTGGAGTGCAAAAGGTGGTATTAAAGCTCAAAAAGAAATTACACCTGAAGGTTTTGCTCATTTTGATATAGATGAATTAGAATATGCTTTAAGAAAGGTAGGACATAGATTTCCAAAGGCAAGAGCTCAATATATTGTTTCAAATAGATGGGTTATTAATACAATTAAACATTTGTTTGTTCTTCCATATTATCAGATTAGGGAATTTTTGGTAAAAAATATTAAGGGAATTGGTTGGAAAGAATCAAGTCATTTTTTAAGAAATGTTGGTTATGGAGAAGTTGCCATACTTGATAAGCACATATTAAGACTAATGCTAGAAAATAATCTAATTGATTCAATTCCTAAAGGGTGGACAAAAAAAAGATATCTAGATTATGAAAACCGTTTAAAAGTGTTAGAAGATCATTTTAATGAACCAATTGGTAAATTAGATTTATATTTATGGTATTTAGTAAAAAAAGAAATTGATAAATAGATTCTTATTTAGGCAAACTTAAAATATAGCCAGACATATGTCTGGCTATATATATTTTTTAATTTCTTCAATAGTTATTTCTCCTATAATACTTCCTCGGTTTTTCCCCCCACCACCTTTTACTTTTGGATTATTATTTTTTATATTATTTATCAAATCCTTGCAATTTATAAGTTCTGATGAAATTTCAAGTCTATTATCTTTTTTTACAATATACAAAACTTCATTCATTGGGAGAAATTTTGGTAAATAATTTACATAATCATCTTCAGTTTCTATGTAAATTAGCTTAACATTATTTATGATTTCAGATTTTGAATAAATATCTTTAGCTATTATTTGTGCGAATTTTTCATTTAACTTTTCATATTTAGATTTATATTCTTTCATTTTTTTAATTAATTCTTCGACTCTTTTGGGAATGTCTTCAATTTTTGAAGTTAATAAATTTGATGTTGATTTTGTGATTTTTATTCTACTATCATAATCTTTTAATGCTCTATTTCCAGCTACGAAATACAATCTTGTAAGATTTCCTTTAACCTTTTCTTTGTTAATGATTTTTAATAGACCTATTTCTCCAGTGTTTTTTACATGAAATCCTCCACAGGGGTTTACATCAAAATCTCCAATTTTTATTAATCTTACATCACCAACTATTTTTTTGCTTAATTCATTTCTTAAATTATACTTATGAATTTGTTCTTTTGAAGTAATTATTTCTTCTACGTCTAAACATTTTTGGATTATCTCATTTGATAATAATTCAGCTTTTTTTTCAACATTTTCAGGAAGATTTGGGATTTCTAAATCTATAGTAGTATATTCTTCAGCCATTCTAAAACCTACAGTATCCAAATCTGCAATTTGTTCAAATGCTGCAGATAATATATGTTGAGCAGTATGTTGCTGAGAAATATCTTTGCGTCTAATATTATCAATTTCTTCATCATAAATTCCAATTTCAATTTCTTTATCAATTAAATGATAAAATTTATTATTTTTATATTCTACAAATAACACATTTGCATTTCCTATTTTACCTCTATCGCCCAATTGACCGCCTTTTCCATCAGGATAAAAAGGACTTTCATTAGAAATTGCATAAATTTTCTTTTTTTCTTTTATTATTTCATCAATTTTTATCATTTTACACCTCCTATAGAATTAATAAATTGCCGTTTTCCTTAAACCATTTTCTAGATTCTAAATAATCATCACAATAATGTTTTACGTAATCCCAAAACTCTTTTCTATGGTGTTTATGTTTTATATGAGCTAATTCATGTATTATTATATAATCTATTTTCCTCATTGGCGCCATAATTATTCTAAAATTAAAACTTAAATTATTTTTTCCTGAACAACTTCCCCATCTTGTTTTTTGGTCTCTAATATAAATTTTATTATATTTTAAATTCATTAAATTCGAGTAATAATCAACTCTTTGAGTAATAATCTCTTTTGCGCGACTTTTATACCACTTTAGAATCATATCTTTTTTTAAATCGACGTTTTCAAAAAACTCTCTTTTTAATAATATGTATATATAGTTATCCTGAATTCCAACTTTATAATTCCCTTCTATGGTTATTAATTTATAATATTTACCCAGAAAAAGAAACCTTTCGCCATCAATATATGACTTTTCTTTAATAGGTTTAATATTTAATAGTTTTGATATTATCCAATGACGTTTGTCAAAAACAAATTTTTTTATTTCATAATCTGAAAGAAATTTGGGAGCACGAACAACAACGTCGCCTGTATTTTCAATTATAATAGATATACTTTTTCTTTTTGATTTTATTATTGAATAATTTATCTCCATGTATTCTGTCTTTAGAATATTCATTTTGCACCTCTAAATATTGTCAAATTAAAGAAATTATAACATATTAATCTTTTTTTTACAAAATCTTATATTTGAAGGGGTTTGATAGAAAATATTTTACATTAATTTGTTAAAATCTTATTAGAATATTGTAAGGAGGAGTAATGATGTTAGAACTGAAAAATATCAATTTTATTACAGGGTCCAGGAAAATATTAGAAGATATTACTTTTAATTTTGAGAAAAGAAAAATATATGCGATTTTGGGAAATAACGGTGTAGGGAAATCAACATTAGCAAGAATAATAATGGGATTGGATGGATATAAAAATAATCATGGAGGGAAAATATTTTTTGAAAACAAAGATATTACAGATTTATCCGTTACAGAAAGAGCAAGGTTAGGAATAACAATGGCTTGGCAGGAACCTGCAAGATATGAAGGGTTAGGTGTAAGGGAGTATTTAACCTTAGGGAAAAGGATAAAATTGAGTGATAATGATTTATTAGAAATATTAAATTTGGTTGGATTAAACCCATTTTACTTACATAGAAAAGTTGATAAAACTCTTTCTGGCGGGGAAAGAAAAAGAATAGAATTAGCGTCTTTGATTATATTAAAACCAAAATTTGCAATATTTGATGAACCTGATTCAGGTATTGATATGATGTCTAATATCATGATTGAAAGAATTTTTAAAGTTATTACAGCTAATGGCGGAACGGTATTGAGCATAACCCACAGAGAAGAAATTGCAGAAATTGCAGATGAAGCCTTTTTAATTTGCTCTGGTAAAATAACTGCGAAAGGTGATCCTAAAAAAGTTTCAGAGGTGTATAAGACTACATGTGATAGTTGTTCGCATATTAATGTTCCTGTAGATTTTTTGGGAAATGAGGTGAAGTTATGAATATAGAAAAAAATTATGCTAAAGAATTTGAAATGATTGAAAAGGCATATGAACAAGCAGGTGGGGATATAAGTAATTTATTAAGCAAAGATATAGTTTCTTTAATTATAAGCGGTGATAAGGTATTAGGAAAAAATACCGTAGAAGGAATTCACTTAAATGTTGAAACTAAAGAAGGTGTTGTTAATTATGAAATGATAATAGAAGATAATATAAAATTAGATAAACCAATTCATTTATGTGTAGGATTTTTAAAAAATCAAGGAGAGCAGTATATTAATGCAAAATATAAAATAGGAAATAATTGTGATATTAAATTTTTATCCCATTGTTCTTTTCCATTTGGAAAAATACATCATAAAATGGATTCTGAAATGATAATAGGAGAAAATACAGTTGTATTTATGGAAGATGAACATTTTCACAATGAAAAAGATGGAATATTTTTAGAAACATCATATTACACAAAAGTTGGGAAAAATTCAGTATTTGATAGTAGATTTAAATTAACTAAATCAAGAGCAGGTAAATTAAAAATAGACATGTTTGTAGATTTAGATGATAATTCTAAAGCATTGTTAGAATCAAAAGTCTGGGGTAAAAAAGATGATGAATTAGAAATAAGAGAAATAGTAAACCTTAATGGAGAATATTCTTCAGGTATTGCAAAAAGTTATATTTTTGCCCAAGATTCAACAAAAGCTGAAGTTATTAATGAAGCTTATGGAAATGCTCCTTATTCAAAAGGACATATAGAATGTATGGAAATTAGTAAAGGTTCTAATATCAATATCAGCACAATTCCAATTTTAAGAGTTAAAAATGATTTAGCGGAATTAACTCATGAAGCATCAGTTGGAAGGATAAATCCGCAACAACTTGAAACATTGATGGCTAAAGGGCTCGATGAAGATGAAGCTACGGAATTAATTATAAAAGGAATTTTGAAATAATATAGAATTTTAAAAAGTGCGGCGTAAGCTGCACTTTTTTACATAAATTTAATTTAAATAAGATTAATTTTATCCAATTTATGATATAATAATTATGATAAAAATAATCATAATTGAGGTGAGCTTATGAGAATAATAATAAATTTTTTTGTAGATTTTATTTTAATATTTGTTAGTTTAAATAAAGATTTAGATGAATACATAAAAAAAGATCCAGCCTCTAAAAAAAAGTTAGGTGTTATATTGTTTAATACAGCATTTCATGGTCTTGTATATTATAGAATATATCATTTTTTTTATAAATATAAATTATATCCAATTTCTTATATACTATATATGATAAGTAAGATATTGTATTCTATGGATATTCATCCAGCTGCAAAGTTATCTCCGGGTATTGTTATAGATCATGGGTTGGGTATTGTTATTGGTTCTACTACAACAGTTGGTAAAGGGACATTAATCTATCATCAAGTTACTTTAGGTGCAAAACATATTAAAAATGGAAAGAGACATCCTGATATTGGTGAAAATGTTATATTAGGCGCAGGTTCTAAGATTTTAGGAGATATTATAGTTGGTGATAATTCAGTGGTAGCGGCAAATTCTGTAGTTTTAACCAATGTTCCTTCTAACTGTTTGGTTGCTGGAATTCCTGCAAAAATAAAGAATTTTGAATATGACCAGAATCACATTTATGAAATATCTCATAATTATGATTTTTCTATTTAATAAAATAGAATTTTAATTTTGATATGATTATAAATTTTGATATAATATAATTAGATATAATATAATTAATTAATAATGAAGGTGAAAAAATGCAGTATATTAATTATTTATTTTATAATTATGAGAAAATAATAAAAGAGTTATTAAATCATTTACGAATAATTGGAACAGCCTTACCTTTTGCAATTATCATAGGGGTAGGAATAGGCTTTTTGATATCTAAAAATAAGATTATATCAAAAATAGTGTTATATATTGCTGGTGTATTAATGACTATTCCAAGTCCTGCACTTTTTGGTATCATGGTAATCCTTCTTGCTCCTTTTCACTTAGGTTTAGGAAGACCCCCTGCAATTATTGCTTTAATTATTTATTCACTCCTTCCTATGATTAGAAATACGTTAGTAGCAATTTATACTTTAGATAAAGGTATAATTGAATCAGCCAGAGGAATGGGGATGACTGAGAAACAAATATTATTTAAAATAAAATTACCGTTATCTATTCCTATTATAATGTCTGGAATAAGAAATTCAGTTGTTATGGGAGTTGGGGTTGCGACAATTGGATATTATATTGCAGCTGGTGGTTTGGGTTATTTTATTTTCGCAGGATTAAGTAGAGGTAGATATGAAATGATAATTACTGGAGTAATATTATTAGCATTACTTGGAGTTGGGTTAAATTTAATCATGTTAAAAATAGAAGAGTATATTACACCTAAAGGGTTAAAAATAAGTAATGGGGGTAAATGATGCCAATAGAACTAAAAAATATATCAAAAAAATTCGGAGATTTTTATGCTGTAAAAGATTTGAATTTGGAGATTGAAGATGAGAAAATAACTGTTTTAATTGGTCCGTCAGGATGTGGTAAAACAACAACATTAAAACTTATAAATAGGTTAATTGAGAGAACTTCAGGTGATATATTATTTGACAAAATTTCTATAGATAAGATAGATAAGATTCAATTAAGAAGAAGTATAGGTTATGTTATTCAGGAAATAGGGTTATTTCCTCATTATAATGTTTTTGACAATATTGCAGTTGTTCCAAGATTATTAAAGTGGGATAAAGAAAAAATAAAAAACAGAGTGAAAGAGTTAATAGATTTAGTAAATTTAAATTATGATGATGTAATTAATAAATATCCAATGGAATTATCTGGTGGTCAAAGGCAAAGAGTTGGAGTTGCGAGGGCTTTAGCTGCAGATCCTAAAATATTATTAATGGATGAACCTTTTGGCGCTATAGATCCTATTAATAGAGAAATTTTGCAAGATGCTTTTTTAGATATACAAGAAAAGATAAAAAAGACAATTGTTTTTGTTACACATGATATTAGAGAGGCAATAAAACTAGGTGATAAAATTGCTATATTTAATCAAGGAGAATTAGTTCAATATGATAATACATTGAATATTATAAAAAATCCTAAAAATGAATTTGTAAAAGATCTTTTAGGTAGAAATGCTGAACTCAATTTTATGGAATTCATTAAGGCAGAAAAAGTAGTTAAAGATAATTATGTCATTATTAATTCTTTGGATGAAATAAAAAATGATTCAAATTGCTATATTATATATAATGAAAATTATCAAGGATTTATTACTAAAAATGATTTAAGATTGAATAGAAAAAATATTAGAAAAGAATACATTAATTATAATGATAGTGTTTTAGAAGGATTAAACATAATGTTTAAAAATAATATTCATTATTTACCTGTTATAAAAAATGGGAAAGTAATAGGAATATTAGATTATAGTGCTTTATTGGAGGATTAATATGTATATATTTTCATATTTGATTGAGGATTTTGATGTTGTGATTCAAAGATCTTTAGAACATTTAATGATTTTTTTCTTTTCATGGATATTATCTGTAATTGTAGGTGTGTTTATAGGAGTATATATTACCCGTGAAAAACGAAAAAAATATACAAATATAGCGCTTTCTATTACAGGTATTACTCAATCGGTTCCAAGTATAGCAGTAATAGCATTAATATTTTTATTTATGGGTATAGGAAAAATAACGGCAATAACAGCATTGTTTTTATATGGTTTAGTTCCTATAATTTTTAATACTACATCTGGTATTGTAAGTATTAATCCGAAAATAATTGAAATAGCAAAAGGTATGGGGATGGATGAAAAAGATATACTTTATAAAATAGAAATCCCAATAGCTTTACCAGCTATTTTTTCTGGTTTAAGAAATTCTGCTGTAATAAATATAGCAACTGCAACAGTAGCTTCAGTAATAGGTGGAGGAGGTTTAGGAGTTATTATTTTTACTGGATTATCTCATTATAATGCACCTATTATTTTTGCTGGAGTTTTGCCAGTTTCTATATTAGCTATTTTAGTAGATAATGTTTTAGGTTTTTTAGAGAAAAAGTACGTTTCCAGAGGTTTAATAAATGAATTCTAGGGAGGGATTTTATGAAAAAGTTAGTAGTTTTTTTATTAATTGTTATTATGGGATTTAATGTTTTTGCTGCAAAAAAGGTAGTTGTAGGTGCAAAAATGTTTACAGAAGGTTATGTTATAGCAAATATGATTTCGTTATTACTTCAAGATTCTGGATTTAAAGTAGAAGAACAATTTGGCTTAACTTCATTTCCATTAAGGGCAGCTATTGAAAATGGTCAAATTGATATTTATTCAGAATATACAGGTACTGCGTGGGCAGCCTATTTTAAACAAAAGAAAAATATATATGACCCATATGAATTATTTAATGAAGTCGCCAAAATGGATTATGAAAAGAATAAAATTGTTTGGATTAATATGATTCCTTTTAATGATACTTATGCAATGGCAGTAAGAAATGAATTTGCAGAAAGATACAATTTAAGAACATTATCAGATTTGGCTAACTTAGTTAATTCTGGAGAAAAAGTATTATTTGGTGTTAATCCTGAATTTTATGAAAGAGCTGATGGATTTTTTGCAATGGCAAAGGCATATAATATGAATATTTCAAAGAAAAATGTTAAAACTATGGAAGCAGGTCTTACATATGAAGCTGTTTCATCAAGGAAAATAGATGTTGCAATGGTTTATTCTACAGATGCTAAATTATTAAAATATAATTTAACTGTATTAAAAGATGATAAAAGTTTTTTCCCATTATATAATCCTGCAGTATTAGTAAGAGAAGAGGTTTTAAATAAATATCCTGAAATAAAAAACATATTAAAACCTTTAACATTATACTTAAATGAAAATATAATTATAAGGTTAAACTATTTAGTTGATGTTATGGGAATGGAACCAGAAATTGTAGCAAAAAATTATTTAAAAGGATTAGGATTAATAAAATAGGAGGCTTATATGGAGGAAATTGTTGAATTTTTAGGATGGTTAAATGTCTTTTTTTTGAGTTTTAATTTATCCTTATTCATTATTAGAAGATTATATAAATATTTTATTAAAAACAAAAAATCACAAAAGGCAAAGTTCATTGTAAAATTAATGTTTTACTTAAAGAAATATCACAAATTATCTGGAATACTATTGATTATTTTTGGAATAATACATGGTTATTTAGCATTAAATGGAAATTTATATTTTCATACAGGTGTTATTTTGTGGTTAGGTATTGTATTAATGTTTGGTTTATATTTTTTAAGTAAAATAGAGTATTTTAAATTTTTTTGGATTAAGTTGCATAGATATGTTGGACTTGGATTAATTATTTTATTACTTATTCATTTGATTAATCCATGGTTATTTTAGGAGGTATATAATGAAAAAGATTTTAGTATTAACAATTTTAATGCTAAGTATTATTATGTTTGGAGAGTATATGAGTATTTTAGATGTAAATATAAAAGATTATGGAACGAGGTATAAAATAATTCCTTATAAAGAATTAATCAAAAATAATGGCAAAAATGGTAATGATTCTTTTATTGCGGTTAGTGGATTTGTATATGATGTTACATATTCAAAACCGTGGGAAAATGGATATCATGAAGGGAATTATGCAGGTTCTGAGTTAACTTTCGAAATGTTGAGACTTTCACCTCATGGTGTAAGTAAACTTAATAATATTGATCAACTTGGCATTTTATCATTTACGATAAATGATTTAATAGAATTCAACGGAAGAAATGGAAGTAAAGCATATGTTGCAGTAGATGGAATAGTATATGATGTATCACATTCAAAATTATGGAAGGATGGCGAACATAAAGGAAGGCATGAAGCCGGGAATGAATTAACATATGAAATAAGAGAATTATCGCCGCATGGAATAAAAAAATTAGATAATGTATTTCCTATTGGAATATTAACATTAACAATGGAGGAATTAAAAAAATTCAACGGAAAGAATGGAAATAAAGCATATGTTGCAGTAGATGGAATGGTGTATGATGTATCAAATTCAAAATTATGGAAAGATGGCGAACATAAAGGAAGGCATGAAGCCGGGAATGAATTAACATATGAAATAAGAGAATTATCGCCGCATGGAGTAAAAAAATTAGATAATGTATTTATGATTGGATATTTGGTATTAGATGAAAATGAATTAAGAACTTTTAATGGAAAAAACGGAAATAAAGCATATGTAAGTTATAAAGATATAGTTTATGATGTAACAAAAGCTAAAAAATGGAAAAATGGTGAACATAAAAATGGTATTAAAGCGGGTATGATATTAGATGAAGTATTTGGAACATCTCCTCATGATGAAAGTATATTTTCCGAAAAAAATAAAGTATTTATGATTGGATATTTAATTAAATAATAAAGGGATTGATTTAAATTTTAGTTTATGATATAATCAACTGGGTTTAGGAGGGATAGTATGGATTCAATTGAATTAGTTGTAAAAGTATTATCGGAGTCTAAGGAACCTTTGAAATCAGCTGAAATAGCTGAAAAAGCAGGGATTGATAAAAAAGAAGTTGATAAAGCAATTAAAAAATTAAAAAAAGAGGAGAAAATTGAATCTCCCAAAAGATGTTACTATACTATAAAAAAAGGCTGAAACCAAGTGGTTTCAGTCTATTTTTTTAAGGAGGGATTATATGAAAATAGGTGTTATAGGATTTGGAGCTGCTGCAGTAGGTTTTTTAAGAGAAATAAATAGACATGATATTACAGTGTTTGAGATGAATAAAGATATATTTTCTTCATCAATAAGTGGAATCAGAGCTGATGGAAAGCTTTTTGTTTCTTCTGAGATGGGTGGTGATTTAGAAGAAATATTATATGATAAAATTTTGCAAAAAGATATTGTGGATTATTATTGTGAATTATCTGAGACAGAACCAGAAGTTGGATCAAGAGAGAATATCGAAGAATTACAAAAAAGATTTTTTATTAATGGTTTTAAGTTGGTTGAGTCGAAATTTTTCCATATTGGTACAGATAAATTAAAAACATTTCTTAAAAATGCACATAATGAATTTATAAAAAAAGGTGTTAATTTTAAATTTAATTCTTTTGTGAAAAATATTGATGTACAAGAGAAAATATTAATTGAATATATAGATAGAGAAACTAGAGCTGAACTAAAAGATTATTTTGATAAGGTTTATGTTGCAGTAGGGCGTAGTGGTTTTAAATTAATTGACACTTTAACGAAAAAATATTCCGACATAATATTATCTAACACGAAAGTGGATTTAGGTGTAAGATTTGAATTGCCAGATATTGTAGTTAAAGAATTAAATGAAGCTTTATATGAGTTTAAAGTTAAATTTAAGTCATCTAATGGGCAATTAGTAAGAACATTTTGTAATAATCCGTCTGGGTATGTTGTGACAGAAAAATATGCAGATTTTATAACTGTGAATGGGCATGCAATACACGATCAAAAATCTACAAATACTAATTTTGCAATTTTGGTAACGCATTCTTTTACTAAACCATTTAATGACCCAAATGGTTATGGATCATATATTGCCAAGCTTTCTAATATTTTAGCTGGAGGTAATAAAATTATACTTCAGACATATGGAGATTTTAAAAAAGGAAAAAGAACAAAAAAATTATGGAAAGTTTTTCCAACATTAAGTAATAATGAATATGTTTTAGGCGATTTGAACCTAGTATTTCCAAGTAAAACATCTGTATCTTTAATAGAATTTATAGATAATTTAAATCAAATTATACCAGGTATCGCTGATGAAGAAAATCTTTTATATGGTGTTGAAGTAAAATTTTATGGAAAAAAGTTAAATAACAATTTATTTGAAAATCTTAAATTTATAGGGGATTGTTCAGGTCATACAAGAAGTATTGTACATGCAACAGCCCATGGAATTATAGAGGCAAGAAAAATCAAATAAAACTAATTTTTTAATTTTGTTTTGAAACTATCGTAAAGTTAATACTTTATACTTATTATGGTATAAACAAAAATTTATAAATAATGGAGTGTAATATTATGGACGATTGCGTATTGGTCGCTGAAATATTTAAGGCATTATCACACCCTACACGATTAAGAATATTGAAATTATTAAATGAAAAAAAATGTAATGTTATTGATATTTCTGAAGAATTATCACTAACTCAGTCAAGTGTTTCTCAACACCTTAAAATTTTAGAAAATTCTGGAATCATAAAAAAGGAAAAAGAAGGAAATGTTGTTTTTTGCGAAATTAAATATAAAAGCATATTTAAACTGTTTGATGATGCAAAAAAGATTCTTTATGAAGAATTAAACGCTGCACATAATATGATTAAAAATTCTTAATCCACATCATCAGATGTGGATTTTTTATTCTTTATTTTTTTTAAAATGTTTTACTGTATATTTAACTACAATACCTATAACAAAATGATCTATTGAAATTTTAAAATATAAAATATCTATAAACTGTTTGAAAGTAAAATTCATAAAATATGCATAAATATATATTACAACTATATATAAAAGGATTGAGGTTAAAAAATATATATATTTTCTTTTTTCTCTTTCTTTAAATATACATATTTCTCTAATTATTGCAATTATTATAATCATGATACAAGTAAAAACAAATCCCATAGAAAAAATCGAGGGATATTTATAAGTAAAAATACGTTTAGAAGTTCCAAAAGTAGGTAGAATATACCAAAAATAAAAGCAATCAAAAATAACAAAGTATAAAAAATCCTTTATATTTAGTGGAATTATTTTTTTTATATCAATCACCTCAATAAGTATATAATACTTTCTTGAATTCTATTTCAGTTGAAAAAATTTCGTATCCTGCTATATAAAAATCAATATTATATAATCCTAAAAAATTTTTTGTGTTTTGTTTAAATACCACTGTAATGTTTTTATTTGGATTTGTGAAATCTGGAGATATAATATTATAATATACATTATATATAATATCATCTTTTGTTAATACACAAAAAACAGGTAAATATTTATCGCTTTTTAGTATTTTTTTGATTCTTAAATTTACTAAAATTTCATTTTCAACGCCACTATAAAAAACAGATTTATTATTTTTTGATTCATTTGAAAATATGCTAAATTTCATATTTTCATATTTAAAACTACTAGATTTCTTACGATTACATATACCATATCCATTAATTATTTCAAATTTATGTGTATTAAAAGGAATTGGATAGAAAACCTTTTTCCTAATTTCTAACATATAATAATCATAATCATAATCATTATATTTTGATTTTTTTTCTAATGGAATTGAGGATATGACCTTCAAATTTTTATTGAGTATAATTATTGATATTTCTTTATATTTTTTCATAATTAATTAATTTTTCTTGGGTGATATAAATCATTGGTGTCTACTATTTTAAAATCGGACGAAAAATACCCATCCAAAAAACCTTTTGCAAAACCTACAGCAGCTCCTGTAACTGCACCTCCTATACCTCCGCCAAATCTAACACCTGCATAAGCGCCCAATACAGCATTTTTTACACCGCTGTTAATTCCATTTGCAGTTCTTCTTGCGACTTCTTCATTTTTTCCTGTTACTTCATCACGCAATTCCATATTATATTGTTTCCAATAATCACTAGAGTCATGAGAAATACCATTGTTAATATACATACTATCCCTCCTATTTTAAAATTTTATAGAAATAATTTTTAAAGTTATTACATATAGTTATTTAATTCAAAACAATTTTATCAAAAAAAAAAAAAAATCAACAAATTAATGTAAATTTTATGTAAAGCAGTATTTAAACTATTTGATGATGCAAAAAAGATTCTTTATGAAGAATTAAATGAAACTCATAGAATGATTTAAAAATAAATAATTTAATTGTAAATATGGATAGATTTGTGATATAATAGAAATATGATTGCTATAGAAAAAGGTTTAATAAAAGAGAAAGATTTAAAAAAATTAAAATTCGAATATACTATTTTTGACAATGATGCAGAAATAAATTCTGCTAATATTGTTGTTTCAAAAAAAAAAGATAGATAATGTATATACAATATTAGTTACAAAAAAATTAGATGAAAAAATTCTTGAAGTAGATGATTTTATTTTCGCTCCAGTTAATCCAGAAGAACTTAATTATAGAGTTAAAATTGGATTGGAAAAAGTAAAAAGAATAAAAGAATTGGAGAGATTATCTCTAATTGATTATTTAACGGGTGTTTATAATAGAAGAGCTATTACAGATTTGTTAAAAAAAGAGATTGAAAGGTCAAAAAGAGAAAATAAAAAATTTGTAGTTTCAATGCTTGATTTTGATAATTTTAAAAGTGTGAACGACAAATACGGTCATGATGCTGGAGATGAAGTTTTAAAAAAAACTATTGAACTTGTAAGAAAAAATATTAGATATTATGATTCCATTGGAAGACTTGGAGGAGAGGAATTTTTAATAGTATTTTCTAATATTAGTAAAGAGAATGCCTTTAAAGTTAGTGAAAGAATAAGATTATCTGTAGAAAAAAATATTGTTTACATAAATGGGTATCAGATAAAAATTACAGTAAGTCAGGGGTTATCTATATTTGATGGGAATAAAAATATAGATCAATTAATAAAAGAAGCAGATATAGCTTTATATAAAGCAAAAGAAGAAGGAAAAAATAGAATAAAATTTTATGAATAAACCCCGGTAAAGTTTTTACCGGGGTTATTATTTTATTATTTTACTAATGCATTCATTCCTGCATCAATAGCTTTTAAGTTTAATTCTAGTAAATCTGCTTTTTTGCCTTTTAAAGATTTTTCTAATGCTTTTTTTATAGAATCAAGAGAAACAGCATTTGTAGCTTTTAAATAAGCTCCTAACATTACCATATTTTGGACTTTGATATTACCCAATTCGTCGGCGATATCATTTGCAGGAACTTTGTAAATTTGAACATCTTTTCTTTCTGGTTCTCTATCTATAACTGAAGAATTTAATAATAAAATACCGTTTTCAGGTAATAACTTTTCAAATTTATACATTGAAGGAATATTAAATGCCACAATTTCTGTTGGCTGATCAACAACTGGAGATGCAATATATTCTTCAGATATTACAACTGTACAATTAGCAGTTCCTCCACGCATTTCGGGCCCATAAGAAGGTAACCATGTTGTATATAAATTTTCATACATAGCAGCCAAAGATAAAATTTTTCCAAATAACATAACACCTTGACCACCAAATCCAGCAGCTATAAATGCATGAAGTTTCATTTTTCATCACCTACCTTATCAACATAAACACCTAATGGGAATTCAGGTACTAAATTTTCTTCAAGCCATTTATTTGCTTCAACTGGTGGAACCCCCCAGTTTGTAGGACATGTTGACAATACTTCAACCATTCCAAATCCTTTTCCTTGGATTTGAGCTAAAAATGCTTTTTTTATCATTTTCTTAGTTTTTAAAACATCTTGAGGTTTGTTGACTTTAGTTCTTGCTAAATAGGCAACACCAGGTAAATTAGAAAGCATTTCTGCAATATGTAAAGGATAACCTTCATTTTCAGCGCTTCTTCCGTATGGAGAAGTTGTGGTTTTCATTCCTAATAAAGTTGTAGGAGCCATTTGCCCTCCAGTCATTCCATATATAGCATTATTAATAAAAATTGTAGTAATTTTTTCGCCTCTATTAGCAGCATGAATTATTTCTGCTGTACCAATAGCAGCTAAATCACCATCTCCTTGATAAGTAAATACAACATTTTCTGGCATTGCTCTTTTCATACCAGTAGCTACTGCTGGAGCTCTTCCGTGTGGTGCTACAGTACCGTCAACATCAAAAAATTCATATGCAAATACTGAACAACCAACAGGAGCAACCATTAATGTTTTTTCTCTAATTCCTAATTCATCAATTACTTCAGCAACAAGTCTATGCACAATTCCATGATGACATCCTGGACAATATGTAAATTCTTTTCCACTTAATGATTCAGGACCTTTAAATTTTATTTTATATGACATAATTTTCCTCCTTTCTTATATCAATTCCATTAATTTTGCAAATACTTCATTTGGTGTAGGTACAACTCCACCAGTTCTTCCATAGAATTCAACAGGTTTTTTACCATTTACTGCTAATTTAACATCTTCAACCATTTGACCCATACTCATTTCTACTGTAAAGAATAATTTTGCTTGATCAGCCAATTTTGATAATGCATCGTATGGATAAGGCCATAAAGTTATTGGTCTGAATAAACCAGCTTTTATACCCTTTTCTCTTGCCATATTTACTATAGTTTTTGCAATTCTTCCCATTGTTCCATAAGCTACGATTATTACTTCAGCATCTTCTGTTTTATATTCTTCCCACATTTGTTCATTTTCAATAATTTTCTTATATTTTTCTTGATATCTCAAATTCATTTTTTCTAAAACATATTCATTTATATCAAATGAAGTTATTTTATGAGGTTCTCTACCTTTTGCTCCTTGCATTGCCCATGAACTATGATCCGGTAATGTACTTAAATCTCTAAAATCAGGGAATTCAACAGGTTCCATCATTTGACCTAACATTCCATCTGCTAATATTAAAGCAGGATTTCTATATTTATCAGCAACATCAAATGCTTTAGCTGTTAATTCAACTGCTTCTTGTAATGATTCAGGACCATAAACAACTAATCTATAATCACCATGGCCTCCTCCTTTTGTTGCTTGAAAATAATCACTTTGGGCAGGTTGAATATCACCTAATCCTGGACCACCTCTAACAACATTAACAAAAACAACTGGTAATTCAGCACCAGCAATATATGAAACACCTTCCTGCATTAAACTGTATCCAGGAGAAGAAGTTGAAGTCATAACTCTGTGCCCGGTAGAAGCTGCTCCATATAACATATTTACTGCAGCAACTTCACTTTCAGCTTGCAAAAAAACACCATCAATTTGAGGCATTCTTCTTGACATATATTCAGTTAATTCACTTTGAGGTGTAATTGGATAACCAAAATATAATCTACATCCAGCTCTTATGGCGGCTTCACCAATTGCTTCTGTACCTTTTACCATTACCTTTTCAGCCATTAATATCCCTCCTTAAGCTTTAGCTTTTTCTAATGTTGAAACTGTTATACATACATCGGGACACATTTGATAACAAAATCCACAACCTATACATTTTTCAGGATTTAATACAGCAGCAGGATGATATCCTTTAGCATTAAAACCTTCAGAAAAACCTAATGTACCTGTTGGACATGCATCTATACAAAGACCACATCCTTTACATCTTTCTTGATCAATTTCAACCTTGTTTTTGTATTCCATCGTATCCCTCCTTTATCATAATTGATATACTTTATCTAAAAATCTTTTTAATATAAATTTTGGGAATTCAGTTTTTATATTTTTTAGAAATTCTGGAACAACAGTGAAAGCAATAGGAATTCCTGTTTTCTGCGAAACTTCTTTTAATATCTTTTCACCTTTTAAAATAATATCTTCTGTAGTTTCGTCTTGTAAATTAGTATTAGATACTAAATAATCTACCTTTCTTCTAGACTTTGCACTTAATCGATCAATATAATATAATATATCCTCAACTGTGTTCATAAAAGGTCGTTTGGTATTAACAACAAAGTAAGTAGCTGTATTAGTTTGATCTAAAAAATTTTTTAAAGATCCAACTACAGTTGAGCCATCTTCATTGCCACCAGCATCTATAACAGTTTGAAAATCAGGGTTTACTATATATCCTCCAACTGCAGCAGGTATTATAGGTAAATCTGCATGCATAAACTTTCTTGGAGGGGTAACAACTTTTATTCCCATGTTTTCTAATATATCAATTTCATCTCTTGTTCGGAAATATGGACTAATTACATCAATATCAGCTATAGCCACTTTATCGAATTTTTCTTTTAAATAGATTGCAGAATTCAAAGCTATTTCAGTTTTCCCAGAACCAAACATTCCAATAATAACATGACATTTATAATTTGTATTAAGCATTGTTTTCCTCCTTAGGTGGATATGTTTTAGCACTATCTTTTCCGTTTAAAACTCTTAATGCAGCTTCTGCTAAAGCTTTTTCTTCATCTCCACCTGGAACAACATAAATAGGAGCTATAAATTGTGTATGTTCAGTCAGCCATTTAACCATATTGTTTTTATCATATGCTAATCCACCTGTTAATATAATGCCATCTACCTCAAAATTTAAAGCTGTAGCCATTTTCCCTATCCATTTTGATATTTGTAAAGCCATAGCTTTATAAATAAGAGTTGCATACTCTTCTCCATTTTCAACTCTTTTTTGAACTTCCAAAGCATCATTTGTATCTAAATATGCAACTAATCCACCTTTTCCTTTAATTCTTTTTTTCATTTCATCAAAAGTTGTTTTCCCAGAATAAGCCAGATCAATTATTTGAGTCATTGGTAATGTTCCAGACCTTTCAGGGGTAAAAGGGCCGTCGCCATCTAAGGCGTTATTAACATCAATAACTTTTCCTTTTTTATGGGCACCAATAGATATTCCGCCTCCCATATGAACTACAATTAAATTTACATCTTTATAATCTTTTCCCATGTTCTTAGCAGTTAATCTTGCAACAGCTTTTTGGTTTAATGCATGAAAGATGGACTTTCTTTCAAAGTCTGGATGACCAGAAAATCTTGCAATATCATCCATTTCATCAACAACAACTGGATCAGCAATATAAGATGGGATATTATATTCAGAAGCCAATTCATGAGCTATCAAAGCGCCTAAATTTGAAGCATGCTCACCATATTTACCTTCTCTTAATTCTTTTTTCATAAGTTCATTAATTTCATATACACCACCTGGAATAGGCCTTAAAAGTCCTCCTCGCCCAACAATAGCAGAAAATGAAGAGATGGGATAACCAGCTTTTTCTAAGAAATTTTTAATAACTTCTTTTCTAAATTCGTATTGATCTGCTATATGTTCAAATGGAGCTAATTCTTCAGATGTGTGTCTAACAGTTTCTTTTGATATTAATTTATCATCATCATATATTGCTAATTTTGTAGATGTTGATCCAGGATTTATAACCAATATTTTATACATATTATTACCTCCTAAGCTAAGAGTACTGATAATGCAATTGATAATAATTTTGCATCATCAGAATCAGCTCTTGAAGTTAGAACAACAGGTTTTTTACCACCTAAAATTGTACTTGCAACACCAGATCCAGCTAAAAACACCATAGATTTATAAAAAATATTTCCAGCTTCAATATCTGGCATAATAACAATATCGGCATCTCCAGCGACTTCACTTTCTATTCCTTTGTGTTTTGCAGCTTCTTTAGAAATAGCATTATCCATAGCAAAAGGTCCGTCAACAATGCATCCTTTTATTTGCCCTCTTCTATTCATTTGCGAAATAATAGCGGCATCCATAGTAGCTGACATTTTAGGATTAACCTTTTCTAACGCTCCTACAATTGCAACTTTTGGATTGTTTATTCCCAAAGCATTTGCAACTTTTACAGCATTATTTATAGAATCAACTTTTTGTTCAAGTGTAGGCGAAATAACCATACCAGCATCAGTCACAATCAACAATTTATGATATTTTTCAATATCAAATACACTTACTAAATTTATTGTTCCTTTTGTTCTAAGACCATATTCTTCTTTCAAATATACTGACAATAACTCTCCAGTTGTAATATGACCTTTCATAGGTAAATCAGTTTTTCCAGAAGAAACATCTTCTATAGTTTTTATAACAGCTTCTTTGTTTGAATTACAATGAATAATTTTCATTTTTGATATATCAATATTATTTTCTTTAGCAATTTCTTTTATTTTCTTTTCATTTCCATATAAAATTGCATCGCATATTCCTTCGTTAACAGCTTTAGAAACAGCATTTAAAACAACTTCATCTTCAGCAGCTGCAACCCCAACAGTTTTTTTTACATCTAAATTTTTTGCTAATTCAATAATTTTATTTATTCTCATAATTTCACCTCATATTTCCATTCTTTAGCTTCTTCTTCTTTCTTTAATACCCTTAAAGCACCTTCAGCTAAAGCCTCCATTTCAAAAGAACCGGGATAAAGCATTATTAATGCTATTTTTGAAATTCTTGTTTTAATCATATCTATAAATGTATCATTTCTTGCCATACCGCCAGTAATAAGAATAGCATCAACTTCTCCTTTTAAAACAGCTGCCATACCGCCAATTTCTTTTGCAATTTGATAAGCCATAGCTTCAACAACTTTTTTGGCATATTCATCTGTTTCAGCTTTTTTCATAGCTACTCTTAAATCATTTGTTCCTAAATAAGCAACTAATCCGCCTTTACCTATATATCTCTTTTTTAATTCTCTTTTAGTATACTTTCCTGAAAAGGCTAATTTTGCTAAGTCGCCAACAGGCAATTCACCAGTTCTTTCAGGGCTAAATGGTCCTTCATCGTTTGCATTATTTACATCAATCATTTTCCCTTTTCTTTGTGCACCTATTGAAATTCCACCACCTAAATGGGCTATTATGAAATTGCATTCTTCATATTTTTTATTTAATTCTTTTGCGGCTTTCCTAGCCACGCTTTTCATATTTAATGCATGAAATAAACTTTTCCTTTCAATTTCAGGCATTCCAGAAATTCTTGATTCTGGGATAAATTCATCAACTGAAACTGGATCAGTTATATAAACAGGAATATTATTTCCAGCTAATTCCCATCCTATTACCGCTGCTAAATTTGAAGCATGTTCTATAGGAGTGATGTTTTTTAAATAATTTACCATTTCTTTTGAAACTTTATATGTTCCGCTTTCTAAAGGAGGTAAAACACCTCCTCTTGCTGCAATAGCGTTAAAATCAGAAATTTTATAGCCATATTTTTCTATAAAAGAAGTTATTTCATTTTTTCTCAAATCAATCTGATCCATAAGTTTTTCATATTTATCTAATTCTTCTGTGGAATGTGTGATTTCTTCTGATACAACAAGTTTATCATCTTCAAAGACAGCTATTTTTGTAGATGTTGATCCGGGATTTATTACTAAAATACGATTCATATTTTCACCTCACTAGTGATTATTTTGTTTTTAAAGTTAATCCTTTTTTCTTTGCATATTCTTCAACAGTGTCTCTTAATCTTTTAACACCTTCATCTAATTCTTCAAATGAAGGAAGACAGAAAGATACTCTCATAGTATTTCTTTCTGGTTCGTCAACATAGAATGTTTCACCAGGAATATAAATTATTTTCTTTTCTTTAGCTATATTAAACATTTCCATTGTATCAAACCCTTCAGGAAGTGTGATCCATGAGAATAAACCACCTTCAGGGTGTATCCAGTCAATTCCTTCTATATCACCTAAATATTTTTCTAGTGCCTCCATGAATTTATCTTTCTTTTCTTTGTATAATTTTATTGTAGGTTGTATCTCCTCAAATAAATCATATTTTTCCATAAATCTTGCTGCTATTCTTTGAGTTAATGTTGAAGAACATAAATCCATTCCTTGTTTAGCTAATACCATTTTTCTTATTAATTCTTTGTTTCCGATAATTACACCAATTCTTAAACCTGGAGATAATACTTTACTAAATGTGTTTAATAGAATAACTCTTTCTCCATTATTTAACTTGAAAATACTTGGTAATTTCTCACCTTCAAATCTTAATGCACCATATGGATCGTCTTCGATAATAATAAAGTCGTATTTTTCTGCTAATTCAATTAATCTTTTTCTTTTTTCTAAAGATAAAGTAGTGCCTGCAGGGTTGTGGAAATTACTTACAGTATAAACAAATTTGAATTTATCAATTTTTCCTTCTCTATCTAACTTTTCTAATTCTTTTTCTAAAAAGTCAATATTCATACCATCTTTTTCTAATGGAATACTAATATATTTTGGGTTTCTTTGATTAAATGCACTACCTGCTCCTAAATATATAGGTTTACTAACAGCACAGTAACTATCTTCATCTAAAAATACTGTACCAATTATAAATAATGCTTGTTGTGAACCAGTTGTTATCATTAAGTTTTCTTCATCTAAACAAGTAATATCTTCGTGTTTTTTTAATAGTCTAATATATTGCTTTATTAATTCTGGATCACCTTCTGTAGATCCATATTGTAAAGCAATTTTATATTCATTCATTATTACATCTTTTGAGATTTCTGATAATTTTTCTATAGGAAAAGTATCAGGATCAGGTATTCCTCCGCCAAAAGAAATTATTCCTTCCGCTGTTGCTGTTTTTAACAATTCTCTAATAATGTTAGATTTAATTCTATTTACTGTTACAGAATATTTACTATCAAAATTCATAGTCTCACCCCTTTATTTGATTTTTTCTTGATTTTATTTTACACTTTTAATTTAAATTTTACAAAGTTGATTATGTGGAGCTATTTCAGGTTACATAGGATTATATGTGATTATGCCTTGTGTGAAAAAAATTTCACGAAATTTTTTTCAATGTTAATATTGGTATTTTTGTAAATATTGTTGTATAATTAGTTCAGAATAAATAATTTAAATCTAACTTTTTACAAGGAGGAATAAAAATGTGGGATAACTTGAAAAATGTAGATCCAGAAATTTATGAAATAGTTATTAAAGAACTAAAAAGGCAGGAGTATGGTTTAGAATTAATAGCCTCAGAAAATTTTGCATCACAAGCAGTTATGGAAGCAATGGGTAGTGTTTTAACTAATAAATATGCAGAAGGTTATCCTAAAAAAAGATATTATGGTGGTTGTGAATTTGTTGATGAAGCAGAAACTTTAGCTAGGAATAGAGCTAAAAAATTATTTAATGCAAAATATGCAAATGTTCAACCACATTCAGGTTCACAAGCAAATATGGGAGTATATCTAGCTTTAATGGAAACGGGAGAAACATTAATGGGAATGTCTTTAAGCCATGGAGGACATTTAACGCATGGAGCATCTGTTAATTTTTCTGGGAAAATTTTTAATGTTGTTCAATATGGTGTAAATGAAGAGACAGAAGTTATTGATTATGATGAAGTTGAAAAATTAGCTTTAGAACATAAACCTAAAGTAATTGTGGCCGGTGGAAGCGCTTATGCAAGAATTATTGATTTTAAAAGATTTAGAGAAATAGCTGATAAAATTGGAGCTTATTTAGTTGTTGACATGTCTCATTTTGCAGGATTAGTTGCTGCAGGATTGTACCCAAATCCATTAGAGTATGCACATGTTGTTACTACAACAACGCATAAAACATTAAGAGGGCCAAGGGGCGGTATGATTTTAACTAATGATAAAGAATTATATAAATTAATAAATAAAAGCATTTTTCCAGGAATTCAAGGCGGTCCATTGATGCATGTTATAGCTTCTAAAGCAGTTGCATTTAAAGAAGCATTATCACCAGAATTTAAAGATTATCAGGCACAAGTTATAAAAAATGCTAAAAAATTAGCTAAAGAAATGGAATTGTTAGGCTTTAGAATTGTATCAGGAGGTACTGATTCGCATTTATTTTTAGTTGATTTAAATGAAAAAGGTGTGACAGGTAAAGCAGCAGAAAAGGCATTAGAAGCTTCTGGTATTACAGTAAATAAAAATACTATTCCAAAAGAAACAAGATCACCATTTGTTACTAGTGGCATAAGAATTGGAACACCTGCTGTTACTACAAGAGGAATGAAAGAAGAAGAAATGAAAATTATTGCAGAATTAATAAATGAAGTTATATCAAATATCAAAGATGAAGATGGAACTCTAGATGAAGAATTCAAAGCAAATATGAAAGAAAAAGTAAAAGAATTATGTGAGAAATTCCCATTATATAAAGGTAAAATATTTTAATTGCCCCATTTAGGGGCTTTTTTTATAAAAAAAATGGAGCACTTGGCTCCAAAATCCTTTATTTATTTTAAGGAGGATAGGGGTACTATCATAGTATCATTTTTATGTTAAATAAAAAACAACAAATTATTCAAAAATATGTATTAAAAATTAAGAAATGTAAAACAAAAGGTATAAAAAAAATTTTCTTAAATCAAAATTTAATGATATAATATAGTGAGAAAAAATTTAGGAGGTGTTTTTTGGTGAAAAACTTTTCAAAGCTTTTTATTTTAGTAGTTGTTTTAGTAACTTTTTTATTCATTCCAAAAGTGGGAATTTCAGAACAATCTAAAGAAACAGGGAAAAATTTGAAAATAGCTTTTGTACAAATGGAAAAGGCTACACAAAGTTATTACAAATGGGTAGATTTACAAGAAAAGTATAAAAACGATCTTCAATATTATCAAAGTAAAATAAATAAAATGCAACAAGATTTTGAAAGTTTAAAAAGTTCTGGTGCTTCTCAAGAGGAGATCTCTCAAAAGCAACAAGAATTGCAATTAAGAGTATCTGAGTATCAAAAAGCAATTCAAGATGAATATACGCAAAAAACAAACGCTATTTTAGAAGAGGTAAAGAATAAAGTGATAGAATACGCTAAATCGAATGGATATAATTTAGTGTTATATGAACCTTCTGTAATATATGCAGATGAATTAGTTGATATTACACCGCAAATTATAGAATTATTAAAAAAATAAAATATGAATAATCTTGTTTGTAAAAAGATTACAAAAAAATATGGAAAAAAAATAGTTTTAAATAAAGTAGATTTTAAAGCCAGCACCGGTAAAATTGTTGGGATTTTAGGTCCCAATGGTGCTGGTAAATCTACTTTATTTAAGTCAATATTAGGAATAGTTGTCCCAAAAAGTGGGGATATATATTTGGATAATGAAAAAATTACGCACTTACCAGTTCATGTTAGAGCAAAAATAGGGATAGCTTATTTGCCTCAAGAACCTTCAGTATTCCGTAATTTAACTGTTTGGGATAATATGGATTTAATAGCTTCAATGTTAAAAATACAAAATAAAGAAGAAATTATCAAAGGAATTTTAGAAGAATTTGGAATATATGATTTAAGAAATCAAATTGCTGATTCTCTTTCTGGTGGAGAGAAAAGAAGATTAGAGTTTGCGAGAACGTTAATTTCAAAACCTAAATTCATTTTATTAGATGAACCTTTTGTAGGTATAGATCCTATAACTGTAAAAGATATTCAAAAAATAATAAAAGCTCTTTCAAAAAAGAATTTAGGTGTTATTGTAACAGATCATAATGTTGATGAAATTGCTGAAGTAGTAGATATATTATACGTATTACACAAAGGTAAAGTAATAGCCTTTGGAGAACCACAAAATGTATTAAAAGATAAAGTTGTTATAGAAAATTATTTAGGTTGGTGAAAAAAATGAATATAGGTGTAATTGGATATTCAGGTAATCCAAATGAAGAACCAATTAATTCTTTAAAAGATATTATATATGAAGTTGGTAAAATGATTGCTAAAAATAAATGGGTTTTATTTAGTGGTGGAAGAAATGGGGTTATGGAATTAATTTCTAAATCTGTAAAAGAAAATGGTGGAGAAAGTGTAGGTATTTTACCTTGGGAAATAGATGGGAATAAATATGTGGATATTTCAATAAAAACAGGCTTAGATTTTTCTATGAGATCGTATATTTTAGTGAAAAGCGTAGATGTAATTGTTAGTATAGGGGGAGAAATTGGTACGGCTATAGAAATTTTGGGAGCATATGCCAATGAAAAACCTGTTATTTTATTAAAAGGAACAGGTGGCTGGACAGATAGAATACAAAAAGTGTTAATAGATGGAAAATATTTAGATAATAGAAAAATGGCTGAGATTTATATAGTAGATAATGTAATAGAGTTAGAAATTTTATTAAAAATATTTGAAAAAGAGCTTTAGGAGGAAAAATTATGTTTAGATTAAGATTTGCGCCAAGCCCTACTGGAGATTTACATGTTGGTGGAGTAAGAACGGCTCTTTTTAATTGGTTATATGCACGAAAATATAATGGAAAATTTATATTGAGAATAGAAGATACGGATTTAGAAAGATCTTCGAAAGATTATGAAAATAATATTTTAAAATCTTTAAAATGGTGTGGGATTGATTGGGATGAAGGTCCTGATATAGGTGGGGATTATGGTTCATATAGACAAAGTGAAAGATTAGAAATTTATGAAAAGTATATAAATTATTTAATTGAAAATAATAAAGCATATTATGCTGTTTATGATAAAGATAATAATGAAATATTTACTTCAACTAAATATCCCGAAAAGTATAAAAATGAAAGTATTGTAGTTAAATTTAAAGTTGATAAAAATGGTAATACTAATTTTGATGATTTATTAAAAGGAAGAATCTCTTTTAGAAATGATCTTTTAGATGATTTTATTATAAAACGTTCAAATGGAATTCCTGTATATAATTTTACAGTTGTAATAGATGATCATTTTATGAAAATAACCCATGTAATTAGAGGAGAAGATCATATTTCTAATACTCAAAAACAGATTATGTTATATAAAGCTTTTGGTTGGGAACCACCAAAGTTTATGCATATTCCACTAATTTTAGGTAATGATAGAAAACCTTTAAGTAAAAGACATGGAGGAACTACTGTAGAGTACTTTAGAAAAGAAGGAATATTGAGAGATGCTTTAATGAATTATTTGGCCTTATTGGGGTGGACAATAGATGATGAAATATTTTTGTTTAGAGAAAAATTAGAAAGTTTTTCTCCTGATAAATTATCAAATAAAGGTGTAATTTTTGATTATGAAAAGTTAGAATGGATATGTGGAAAACATTTAAGGATGAAAGAAATTGAGGATATTATGGATTTATATATTGAATGGTTAGATTATATTGGATATTTATCCATGAAAGAAAAAATATTAGAAGATAAAAGTTTTTCTTTAAATGTTTTGTCAATTAGTAGAGAAAAAGTAAATACATTAAAGCAGTTAGAGGAATTTTCGCGAAATTTCTTTATAGAAAATTTTCATTATGAAGAAAGATTTATAGAAAAATTTTTAAAAAAAGAATGGTCAAGTGAATTGGTAAAGATAGCAAAAAAAAGATTTGAAGAATTAGAAGATTATACAATAGAAAATGTTGAGAAAGTTATTCGAGAATTAGCGGATTTAAAAATAACTTCAAAAAAGAATACATTTCAAACAATTAGGGGTATAGTTTTAGGTAAATTAGTTACACCTGGACTATTTGAATCTATATCTGTTTTAGGAAAAGAGAAAACTATATCACGCTTTAGAAAAGCTGAGGTGTTTTTAAATGAATATATTAAAGAATAAAAAAATTTTATTAGGTGTAAGTAGTGGAATTGCTATATATAAAGCAGTAGATTTATCTTCTAAATTAAGGAAGTTAGATGTTGATTTAAATATAGTTTTAACAGAAGATTCGAAAAAAATAATATCTCCAGTAGTTTTTTCCGCTGTAGGGAATTGCCCAGTTTATACAGATTATTTTAATGAAGTGAAAAATGGGTGGATACCTCATACTCAACTCTCTATGGAATCAGATGCTCTAATAATAGCACCAGCAACAGCAAATATTATTGCAAAAATTGCTAATGGTTTTGCAGATGATTTATTATCATTAATAGCACTTGCTTTTAATAAAAAAGCAAAAATATTGGTACCAACTATGAATACTAGAATGTATGAATCACCAGCTTTCCAAAGAAACTTAGATATTTTGAGGAAAGATGGATGGATTATAGTTGAGCCAGAAATTGGGCATTTAGCTTGTGGAGAAATAGGAAAGGGAAGATATCCTGATAATGAAATGATTTTGGAATTTTTAGAATATGCGATTATGAAAAAGGATATGAAAGGGAAAAAGGTTTTAATAACTGCTGGCCCTACCGTTGAACCTATAGACCCTGTAAGGAATATAACTAATAAATCGAGTGGTAAAATGGGATATGAATTAGCTAGAGCATTTTCTTATAGAGGGGCTGAAGTAACTCTTATTTCTGGTCCTGTTTATATAAAACCACCATATATATTAAAAAACTATATTAAGGTAAATTCTGCATCTGAAATGAGGAATGAGGTTATTAATCATTATAAGGATTCAGATATAATAATTATGGCTGCAGCTGTTTCTGATTATAAAGTTAAAAATTATTCAGATAAAAAGATTAAAAAAGAGAATGAAAATATTATATTGGAGTTAGATAAAAATCCGGATATTCTTAAAGAATTAGGAAAAATAAAAAAAGATAATCAAATATTGGTTGGGTTTGCTGCAGAAACTAATAATTTGATAAATTATGCTAAAAGAAAATTGAAAGAAAAAAAATGTGATTTAATTGTAGCAAATGATGTATCAAAAAAAGAAACGGGTTTTGATTCAGATTTGAATGAAATTTATTTATTGAATAAAATGGGAGAGGTTACCCATGTTGAAAAAAATACAAAAAAGAGTATTGCTTTTTCTATTGTTGATTATATTTCAAATTACTATTTTAGCAGGTAATATAGAATTTGTTAAATTTCAAAATAATATTATATATTTGAAATATGTTACAAATGAGAGGATTATTAATCCTAAGGTTTTTTTAAATACTTTAGGATTTAGAGTAATACCTCAATTTTCATATAGCCCTACGTATATAGATATAAAGGTTAATATATATGATTTTAGCAAAAATGATGTATTGGATCTAAAGTTGCAGTATTATACTTTAAATGGGAAAAAAGAAATAAAATTCAAAAAAATTTTAGAATTAAAAAATTTTTTTGAAGAAATAAATCTTGAAATTTCAACTATAGAAATGTTAGATGGATGGAAAGGAGTTTTAGTTAATAATTCAAATGGAAAGTTTAAAATAAAAAGTGTTTATATTGATGATAAAATAAAGATATATAATAGTGATAATAATATATACTATTTACCAGAAGATTTAAAAGATGGTTTTCATGAAATAAGAGTAAATTATTATGATAAATATAGATTAGAAAGAGAAAAAATTATAAAATTTTATAAAAAAGATTGGTTTTTTGCTTCATCAAATCTTAAGGGAGCAACGTATAAAGTAGAGTTTATTGATAACTATCTTGTTAAAAAAGGCGATTCTATTTATAAAATAGCTAGAGAATATAATGTAAAACCAGGAGAAATTATATTATATAACAATATTACAGATCCTAAAAAAATATATCCTGGACAATTATTGAGAATTGGAAAGATTAAATTTGGAGAAAGCCCTTTAGTTATAACAATAGATTTGGATAAATCAATACTTAATTTATATTATCTTGGAAGAAAAGTTTTAACCTTTCCTGCAGCTGTTGGAAGAAGTGATGCCACACCACCTGGATATTATAGAATTATGTATAAAGAAAAGGAACCTGCTTTATATTGGTATGGTGAATATATTAAACCAGGATCTATAATCAATGGTGTAGGTAGTAGATGGTTACAGTTATCAAAAGAGCAATATGGTATCCATGGAACTACTAAACCATGGGAAATTGGCAAAAGAATATCCCATGGATGTATAAGATTGTTAAATCAAGATGTGGAATTATTGGATTTTTTAACTGGAATAGGCACAGAAGTATATGCTTTAAAATCTGTGAGGTGATTTTTTTGCTTTTTTTTCTTACTCTTTTTAAAATATTACCTTTGTTTTTAATAATTCTTGTTGGATATGTATTTGGAAAAATATTTTCTGAACTGGACAATACCATATTAAATAAAATAACTTTATGGATAGCAGGAAATGTTTTAGCTTTTACTGCTATAAATTCAAATCCTCCAAAATTAAATGAATTAAAAGCATTTTTTATAGGTTATTTCTTCATTTTCATTTTAGCAATATTATTACCATTATTATTGAAAAAATTTAATTTAATAAAGTCAGAATGGGGAATTATTTCGTTTGCTTTAATGTTTTCTAATGGTGGTTATTTAGGTTATCCAGTTATAAGTGCTCTTTATGGTGAGGAAAGTATAGCTAAAGCTGTAATGTACGTTATAGTTATGACATTATTATCCTTTTCTATAGGTATAATAATTTTAACTGGAGATGTAAAAAAAGGATTAAGCAATATGATAAAACTTCCAATGTTATGGGGGTTTTTGATTGGCTGGATTTTGGGAGCTAATGGATTATCCTGGGAAAATTTGCCCTTTTCTCTAAACGAACCTTTAAGAATGATAAGAGATGCTAGTATAGTTATAATTTTATTGAATCTTGGAGTTTCCCTGTCTAGAATCAAAATTAAAATTTATGATTTATATGATACAATTTTAACTACAATATTTAGATTAGTAGTATTTCCAATTATAGCTGTTTTTTTAGTTCGCTTATTACATTTAGATCCTATTCTTGCTGGGATTTTTGTAATAGAAGTAGGAATGCCTGTTGGTATGAATGTTTCTTTTATAACTGAAGAATTAAAAATTAATCCAGCACTTGGAAATTTAATGGTATTTATAAGTACATTTGCCTCTATTATAACTGTACCATTATTATATTATTTAATTAATCTTGTATAATCCTATAATACAATCTATTGAGGTTTATTTTTTCTATGTATTTTGTTAATTTTCATGTTTTATTTTTATATA
>NZ_BAAHYY010000010.1:0-56893 GCF_054657315.1 Marinitoga arctica
TATTGTTATCCCCCCACAAATTATTTTCCCCTTATTTTTCACTTTTTTAAATTTCTAACTCCTTCACTTTTTTATTTTATACACTTTTTATTATACTACCTAAAAATCCCCGAAAACGGGGATTTTACTTTTTATTTTGTTCAATTCTAAATTTACTTTTTTCATTTTAAATTGAATCTTTCATATATTGCATCAATATTTCTTAAATAATAATCAGGAGTAAATATTTCATCAAATTCTTCAGACCTAAATAACTCTTTTATTCTACTATTTTCCCATAATAATTTTTTAAAGTCTTTTCTTTCTTCCCATGCTTTTAATGCATATTTTTGAACAAATTTATAGCTTTCTTCCCTGCTAAGACCTTTATCTATTAATGATAACAAAACTCTTTGTGAATAAACAAGATTATATGATCTATCAAATGTTTCTCTCATTTTATCTTCATTAACAATTAAATTACTTATTAAGTATTGAGCTTTTTTAATCATATAAAATGCTATTAATGTTGCATCTGGCAAAAATACTCTTTCTACAGAAGAATGAGATATATCTCTTTCATGCCATAAGGCTATATTTTCATAACCAGCAACAGTATAGCTTCGCAACATTCTCGCCATACCTGTTAATCTTTCACATAAAATTGGATTTTTCTTATGTGGCATTGCTGATGAACCTCTTTGACCTTTTTTAAATGGCTCTTGAGCTTCTAATACTTCTGTTTTTTGTAAATGTCTTATTTCTACAGCAATTCTTTCAATGCCAGCTCCTAAAAGAGCTAATGAAGATAAAAATTCTGCGTGTCTATCTCTTGGTACAATTTGCGTCGCAACTTTTTCTGGGTTTAAACCTAATTTATCTAATGCGATTTTTTCTATTTCAGGATCTATATTTGCATAATTCCCTACTGCTCCACTTAATTTACCAAAAGAAATATTTTCAATAGATAATTCTAACCTATTTATGTTTCTTTCTAGTTCGGCAAGATATGATAGCATTTTTAAACCAAAAGATGTAGGTTCGGCATGAACACCATGTGACCTTCCAACTGTATATGTATATTTATATTTTATAGCTTTTTCTTTTAATATTTCACCTAGTTTTTTTAGTTCTTTTAATATTAAATTTCCTGCTCTTTTTAGCCCTAAAGACCATGCAGTGTCAACGATATCTGAAGATGTTAAACCTTTGTGAAAGTATCTTGCTTCATCTCCCATGTTGTCTGTAATAGATTTAATAAAAGCAATTACATCATGATCTACAACGTGTTCGATTTCCAAAATTTTTTCCACATCAATTTCTGCATGCTGTTTTATTTTTTCAGCAGTACCCTTAGGAGCTAAGCCCTTTTCTTCGAATGCTTCTATTACTGATAATTCAATTTCTAACCATCGTTTGTATTTTTCCTCTTCACTCCAAATTTCTTTCATTGGAGATAATGAATAACGCTCTATCATTTTTTCCCTCCAAATTTTAAAAATATATTGTATTTTTTAAGATCATTTAAAGTACATATTTCCATGTGACCTGGTAATATTAAGGTGTTTTTTTCTTTACTCAAAATATATTTATCAAACTTTTTTAATGAATCTATCATTTTTTTATTGTCTCCAAAAGGTAAATCAGTTCTCCCTATGTTTTTAAAAAATATAAAATCTCCTGTAAAAATAAAATTTCCAAAATCATAAATTGCAGATCCTGGTGTATGCCCTGGAAAATTTTTGATCATAAATTTCACATCACCATAATTATAATATCCTTCATACAGTTCATTAATATAAGTATTTATTTCAAAATTTTCTCCAAACATATAACTTAAGTTCAATGATACATCACTTAATCCCTTTTTATCCTCTTCTAATATCATTATTTGAAAATTTTTTAATTCTCTTAATCCCACAATATGATCATAATGAGTATGTGTCAAAAGAATTCCTTTATATTCATAATTAAGATAATTAAATCTTTCTAATTCTTTGTTGATACCAATACCTGGATCTACAATGATAATTGTATTTTTATAAGTTAAAATGTATGTATTAACTTCTAAAAGTGGTAGAACCTTTTTATATATTTGCATTCCTTTTTCGTGATATATTAATTCAGCTTGCATTATTTCACTTTAAATTCTCTTTTATTTTTTTCAATAATTCTATTTTTTTTCTTTTCATTTCTTCCATTCTATTTCTGGCTTCTATAAATATTTCTTCGATAGTTTGATTTTTATATTCTAATAATCCATAACTAATAGAAATTTTATATTCTTTATCAGACGTAATATTAAATTTCTTTACAAAATCAACGATCCTTTTTAAAACCCTTTGAGATATTCCGAGATCAATATATCTTAATACTATAAGAAATTTATCTTCACTTATTCTAAAAATAAAATCTCTGTCTCTAACTGTTTTCTTAATTATATCAACTAAATTTATTATCATATCATTTGCTATTTTTTCACCATTCTTTTTTAAAACATTATTATAATTATCTATATTAATATAAATTATAGTAAATTTTTCTCCTTCAGCTATAAGTTTTTGAAGTATACTTTCTGCACCTTTTTTATTAAATAATTTAGTTAAATTATCTTTTAAGGCCATATCAAATAAGACTTCTTTCTCTTTTTCAACCATTTCAAACTTTGTTTTCAAATTCATGAGTTCATTACTTTCTTCTTGAATTTTATCAATTAAATTCGAAACCATATGTGAATAATATTTTATTAGTGTATCTATTTCAATTACCCCTGATTCTACTTCAACCATTTTTCCTTTTTCAATATCTTCAATTAGCTTTAACAAAGGTCTTTCTACCTCATCGGCACTTCTCTTAAGATATAATGAGAAAACAAAAAGGAATATACTTATTAAAATTACTATAATAATAAAAATAAAATTTCTTAAAGATATATATTCAGAAAAATTTATTTCTATTTTTGTCAATACTGAAAATTCATATTTTTTCTCTGGTTGCCACTTTAAATAAATATAAGCTTTTCTGCCGTTAGATTGTTCTACAATATTATATTCCTTAATATTTCCTTTAAAGAAGTCTAATTGATTAAATATTTTTTTTTCATTTTCGGTTAATAATGGAAATTGTGGTGAAAAAGGAACAAAAGATATATTATATGTATATATTCCGTCTACAAAATTAAATTTTAAAGATTGGATCTTTCTAAATACATTAAAAAATGAATTTTCATTTAAAAGGAGCCCTATTTCTAATATATTTCCGTTGTCTAATAATTTATACCCATAAATTCTTGGATTATTGGTTTTTATTTCAAAAGATAGATTTTCAATATATTCACCTTTTTCTTTAAGTATTTTATTTAATTTTTCCCAATATTTAGGAATTCTTTGAGATAAATTTATTCCCAAATCGCTTAAATAATCTGTCTCTTTGATCTCGCCACTACTATTTATTATATAATAATTAATATCATTAATATATCCAGGTTTTAAGTATTCTATTTTTATTTTTTCATACTCTCTTAAAAAATCATTTTTTGAATAAATTTTATAAATTTTGTCCAATAATTCTTCAACAACGATATTGGCTTGATTACTAACATAATCAAAATTCGTTAATCCTTCATTGAAAATTCTATTAGTAAATATAATTGCATTATCTATAGTTGATTGATAAATATTTTTAAATAATATACTAGTTGATAAAATAACTGATAATATCAGTATAAGTATTAAAAATGACATAATTACAAGCACTCTATTAAATAATAAGGTTTTTAAATTTTTCTTTTTCACCCTACATCACCTCCATCCCCTTTTTATTATACAATAATTTTAATTAAATTTAAAATCATTTATATATTTAGAAACATAACTAATTATCAAAAAATTATAAAAGATATTACGTCTCCGAAATCCTTTTTTGACCTAATTTTAACAGTATTAAAGTAAATTAACTGTATAATATAACTTAGAAATAAATTCTAAAAAAGGAGTGTTGAAAGTGCAAAAAGAATTATTATCAGAAGAAAAGAATGTAAAAAGGTATCTTGTAAAATTCGATAAAAATGATATTACAAAAGCTGAAGATCAAATAGTTAGAGAATTGAATCAAAGATACACATTTCACGGTTTTAGAAAAGGTAAAGTTCCAAAAAATGTTATGAAAATAAAATTTGGTGAAGATTTTGTAGAAATGGTTAGAGAAATATTAATTGAAAAAGTAGAAAATGAATTTAAAGATGAAAAAGTTTTATTTGGTCCATATATAGAATCATTTGCTTTAGATACAAATTATGCTGAAATTGAAGTTTTAATTCATGAACATCCTGAAGTTATTTCAACAAAATTTGAGGAATTAAAAGTTGAAATCCCTACAGAAAAAGAAATTGTTGAAAAATTTGTAGAAGATAGAATAAAGGAATTATTAGAAGAAAATCCTATTTTAGAAGAAAAAGAAGAACCTGCTGAAATTGGAGATTTAGTAAAAGTTAAATACACTGTTTTAAATGAAGAAGGAAAAGAATTATTTAAAGATAAAGAAAGCGAATATGTATTGTATGAAGAAGATCAAAGACCTATGGTTACTGATTTAATCGGAAAAAGAAAAGGTGATTATGTAGAAATAAATAGAGAATTTGAAGATAAAAAATATTTATATCAAATAACCGTTGAAGGTGTATACAAAAGAATTGTTCCAGAATTAACTGATGAAATCGCAAAGACATTAGATGCAGAAGTAAATTCTGTATTAGAATTAAAAGAAAAATTATCTAAAGAAGGAGTTGAATCCTTTAAAGTTTGGAAAGATGATTATATTAAAAATTATGTATTAGCGGAACTACATAAATATGTTGAAATTGATGTAGCTGATGAAACAATTGATGATTTTGTTGAAAAAACGTTGGAAAGAGTAAAACAAAGTGGAAAGTATGATGAAGAAATTGAAAAACATGGTAGCGAAGAAAATTACTTAAAAGAATTAAAAGAACAGGCTTTAAGATCGATAAAAGAAATGACCATAATAAACAAAATTGCTGAAGAAAATAATCTCAAAGTAGAAGAAAAAGAATTAAGCGAAGCTATTCATTCATTTGCTCATATGTATAGAATTCCACATGATAAAGCTAGAGAAATTATTTATTCAAACGCAGAAATATTAGGAAATTTAATGTGGGATATTTTGAGTAAGAAAGTAGCTGAACATATTTCAAAAAACATAAAAATAATTGAAGTTGAAAATTTTGAGGAAAAACAAAAAGAGGAAAACAAAGAAGAAAATTAATAACAGGGACTTGTTCCCTGTTTTTTTCTCTAAATAGAATTTCAGAGGTGATTTTATGAATATTATATATGTGATTTCTAAAGACATAAAAGTTAAAGACTGGCAAATAAAAAATACGGTTGAATTATTAAATAATGGAAACACTATTCCTTTTATAAGCAGATATAGAAAAGAGGTTACTGGTAACTTAACTGAAGAAGATGTAAGAAGGGTTGCTGAACTATATCAATATTATACCGAATTAGAAAAAAGAAAAAATAGCGTTATAAAAGCTATCGAAGAACAAGGGAAATTAACTGAAGAACTGAAAAACAAAATTTTAAATTCGATGAAATTGAGTGAAGTTGAAGATTTATATTTGCCATATAAAAAAAGAAAAAAAACAAAAGCAGATATTGCTATTGAAAATGGTTTAGAACCATTGGCCCAAAAATTACTTCTTCAAAAAATTGATAATATTGAAGAAGAAGCGAAAAAATTTATTAATGATAAAGTTAAAACAGTTGAAGAAGTTTTAGATGGTGTAAAATATATTTTGGGTCAATATTTTGCACATAATGAAAATATAAGAAAAACTTTAAGAGATGATTTATTAAAACACGGAAAAATTGAAAGTTCAAAAAAGAAAAAGTTTATCGAAGAAAAAACAAAATATGATATGTATCATGAATTTTCACAAGAAATTTCAAAAATACCAAATTATAGAATATTATCTATAAATAGAGGAGAAAAAGAAGGGGTTTTAAATGTTAAATTGACTATTGAAGAAAAATATATAGGGAAATTATACGATTTTTATTTAACTAAATTTCCAGAAAATAATAAAGTTATAAAAGAAGGATTAGATTACGGATTTAAAAATATGTTATTCCCGTCTATTTCAAATGAAGTAAGAAATATTTTAACTCAAAAAGCCGAAGAACAATCTATAGAATTATTTTCTAAAAATTTAAAAGAGTTATTACTCACCCCGCCTTTAAAAAATAAAAAAGTTTTGGCAATAGACCCTGGATATAGAACTGGGTGTAAAGTAGTTGCATTAGATGAATCTGGAAAATTTCTTGAAAATAATACTATTTACCCAGTCCCTCCTCAAAATGATTTTGAGAATGCAGAAAAAATTGTTTTAGATTTGATAAACAAATACAACTTAAATCTTATAGTTATAGGGAATGGAACTGCTTCAAGAGAAACGCAAAAATTTATTGTTGATGTTATAAAAAAGCATAATTTAAACTTAAAATACTTATTTGCTGATGAGTCCGGCGCCTCAGTATATTCTGCTTCTAAATTGGCTGTCAAAGAATTTCCTGATTTAGATGTTACTGTTAGAGGTGCAATTAGTATTGGTAGAAGAATACAAGACCCTTTAGCAGAATTTGTAAAAATAGACCCAAAATCGCTTGGAGTAGGTCAATATCAGCATGATATGAACCAAAAATTATTAAAAGAAAAATTAGAAAATACTGTTGAACATGTTGTAAACCTTGTAGGAGTAAATCTAAATACAGCATCATCAGCATTATTACAATATATTTCAGGTATTACTCCAAAACTTGCAGAGAATATAGTGAAATATCGTGAAGAAAATGGACCTTTTAAATCCAGAGAGGATTTATTAAAAGTAAAAGGATTTGGTCCTAAGGCCTTTGAACAAGCGGCAGGTTTCTTGAGAATATTTGATGGTGATAATCCATTAGAGATTACTGGAATTCATCCTGAAAGTTATGAAAGAGCAGAAGAGCTCTTAAGATTTCTAGGGTTTAAAAAAGAAGATATTTTAAATGATGAAAAATTAAATTTAATTAGAACAAAATTGAATGAATTTATGACTAATGAAAAAATAAAAGAATTATCAGATAAGCTTGATATTGGGGAATTTACATTAAAGGATATAATTTCGGAATTACAAAAGCCTGGTAGAGATTTAAGAGATGAACTTCCACAACCATTATTATATGAAGATATTTTAACTTTTGATGATTTGAAAGTTGGTATGATTTTACAGGGAAGAGTAACTAATATTACAGATTTTGGGGCTTTTGTAGATCTTGGTATCAAAGAAAATGGTTTAATCCATAAATCCAACGTTTCTGAAAAATTCATACGGCATCCTTCAGAAATTTTGAGCATTAATCAAATAGTAACTGTAGAAATACTTGATATAGATAAAGATTTAAAAAGAATAAATTTAAAACTTAGATCATAAAAATAAATGAATGCCGAGTAAAGACTTGGCATTCATTTATTTTTCATTTTATACATCAAATTATCAACTTCTTTTAAATTTTCCTTTAACGATTTAGTTTTATCAATAACCTTTAATCCATATGATATCTCTAATTTAATTTCAGATATTTTCAAAAGTTTTCTAATTCTCTCCATTATAACCTCTGCTTCTTTAATAGTTGTATTTGGAAAAACGATAATAAATTCATCGCCACCATATCTTGAAAAAACATCTGATTTCCTAATATTATTAAATACAACTTCAGAAAACATTGTTAAACACATATCGCCATAATCATGACCATATCTATCATTAATAGTCTTAAAATCGTCTATATCTATAAAGCATATTACGATATTTTCATCATACCTTTTTATTTTATCATAAGCTTTTTTTAAGTATTCTTCCATAAATACCCTATTATAGGCCTTTGTGAGATGATCCTTTATTGAGATTTCATAATACTTTTCCTTTTCATAATATAGCTTTTTATATAAATCTTTGAATTTTATCACGGATTGAATTGCATAAGTTATTTCATTTAGTAGTGTAATTTCTAACTTCGCAAACTTATTAGATTTAGGCCTTTCATACAATATCGCACCATATACTATATTTTTTTCATCTACTAGTGGGACTCCATAAACACTATATGGTTTGGGCTTAGATCCAATATGATATATCTTATATCCATCCGGCAATTCATAATTTAATGAATTTAAAATATAAATTTTTTTATGAGTATCTATGATATATGAAATCAATGATTTATCACTTCTTAACATCTCATTACCTGTTATATCTATTTCATCAATAATTCCAAATTCAAAATAAATTTTATTTTTATTTTTCAAAGTTGCAATAGCCATTTCTTCAATAATATCATATTCTTTTAATACTTTATATATTTTTTCAAATATTTTTTTACTATCAACATTATTTTGAGATAATTCTTTAAAACTAATCTCACTTATTTTCCTTGAGATTTCAAGATACTTATAATTTAATAGTTTTATTTCATTTGTTATATCAGAAATTGATATTAAATAATGTTTTTCATTATCTACTATAATTCCTTCAATATCAAATTCTAAATATTTACCCTTCAAATTTTTTAATGATTTAAAAGACATATTAGAATTAGAATTTTGAAATATTTTTATATAATCTATTATATCTTTTAATTCTATTAAATCAGGATATTTTTCTAAAAAAACTTCATAATTATAATACAAATCCAGTGGAGTTACACCTCTTAAATCAAGATCAAAAATTTTCATTAACTCTATAAAAGAGTTATTTATATACTCTATTTTATTATGTTTTACTATTAACATTCCAATATTTCCATTTTCAAAATATTTTTCAAAAATAATATTTTTTAAATTTTCTTTCATATTTCCCCCTGTAATAGATATATCATATAATAATAAAAATTAATTATTACTTTATTTTTAAATTATAGTAAATTTTAATAGTTTTTACATATTTTTTGTTGTTAACAATAATAAATATACTAAATTAAAAAAATCCCCAAAAAGGGGATTTTGGGATTTTCTATATGCTGTTTATAACCTTTCTAGATATTTCATTATGTTTTTCTATAAGTTTTGGTAAGTCTTCATCTAAAATATTGCCATTTTTAATTTTTATTTCGCCATTTATTACATTTAAATCTACTTGTTTTCCATCACACATTAACACTGCTCCAAGTGGATCATCAAGACCTCCAGCAAATTCAAGTCTATTAAGGTTAAAACCTATAAAATCTGCAGCTTTTCCTATCTCTAAGCTTCCTATATAATCATCCATTCTTAAAACTCTAGCTCCGCCCATAGTTCCCATTTTTAATGCTTCTCTTACTGTTAATGCATCGGCTCCGTATTTTACTCTTTGTAATAATAAAGCGTTTCTAACTTCTGCTATCATATTATTAGTATCATTACTTGCGCTTCCATCTACAGCAATACCTATTCTGATCTTATCTTTCATTTCTGTTACAGGTGCAATTCCTGAACCTAATCTCATATTTGAAGAGGGGCAATGAGCCATACCTACATCATTTTTTGCTAATTTATCTATATCAGAGTCGTTCAGCCATACAAGATGCGCAAACCATGCTTTTGGATTCAACCAACCCAATTCTTCCATATAATCTACAGGGCGTTTTCCAAACCTTTCAAGGCAGTATTCTTCTTCATCCAAGGTTTCAGCAACATGAGTATGCATAAGAACATTATAGTCATTTGCTATTTTTACAGTTTCCTTCATTAAGTCTGCTGTAACAGAAAATGGGGAACATGGAGCTAATGCTATCCTTAACATAGAATATTTATCTGGATTATGGTATTTTTCTATAACGCGAATACTTTCCTTTATTATTTCTTTTTCTGTTTGAACAACACTATCTGGTGGTAATCCACCATCTTTTTTACTCATAGACATGCTGCCACGTGTGGGATGAAATCTAATGCCTGTTTTTATAGCTCCTTCAATTTCAGCATCTATAGCTTCATTTAATCCGTATGGATATAAATAAAGGTGATCTGTTGTTGTAGTTACTCCTGTTTTCATCATTTCGTAATTTGCTATAATTGAACTAATGTAAAAGCCCTCTCTGTCAATGTTTTTCCATCGTTCATATAAAAACACTAACCAGTCGAATAATTTTGCATTTTGTGCTCCTTTTACATTTCGTGTTAATGATTGATATAAATGATGATGCGTATTAACAAATCCAGGCATTATAAGCATGTCTTTACAATCGATTATTTCATCTACTTCTTCATCAAAATTTCCACTGCCTATATCTTTTATTACATTGTTTTCTATAAGTATATATGCATTTTCAATTTCAGTATCTTTATCATCAAAAGTAGCAAGATATGAGATATTTTTAAATAATTTTCTCATTCGTCGAGCCACACCTTTCTTAAAGTAGCTTTATGTTCTTCTCTGTATTGTTCTAATAATTTATCCATTTCTTTTACTTTCTTTTGATGTTCTTCCCAATATGCTTGTTCTTTTTGTGCATTTAACTCTTCTAAAGTTTTACCTTGTTGTTCTATCCATGTATAATATTTTAAATTATGCCATCTTTCTCTGTTATATTTATCCCCTTCAAATATTCCAGAAGTTTCTTGGTATAAGAATATTCTTTCTACTCTGGATTTTGCTTCAGCTCTATCTAGTTTTCCGTATGTTTTTGTCATTTGTTCCATTACTGAATGATATCTATCAATATTATCTGTTGCAACAACAAAAATGTTATCATCAGATTTTAAATTATAAAATTTAGCCATTTTTATTGCTCCAATAACATTAGCAACACCAGAAATACCAAATTTATCAGAAATATAATCAACCATTTCAGGGTCAACAAATTCTTTTAAAAATTTTTTACCTTCTTCATCTGTTAATACTTGAAGCATTTTTTTACTATCTATATCGTCAACTAATACAACAGCATCATTATTCATTACATTGTGAATCCATGTAACATGTTTATCGCCTATTCCCTGTATATCATGTCCCCCATAACCATTTAATGATATAGTAGGACATTGAACTGGTTCCATAGCTACAACTTTAGTCTCAGGGAATTCTTGTTTTACTCTATCTCCGCTAGCGATAGTTCCAGCTGAACCCACTCCTAATACAATTGCAGCAACTCTTTCATTACCGATATGATATCTTTTTACTGCTTCTATCATTGTATTTCCTGTTACATAATAATGAAATCTATAATTTGCAAATGCTTCGAATTGGTTTAAAATTCTGATATGTTCTGGGTCGGATTCATACAATTCTTTAGATTTATCATAAATTTCTTTTACATTAGATTCACAACCAGGAGTTGGAATAACATCTGATCCATATTTTCTTATAATATCAAATCTTTCTTGACTCATCTCTTCTGGTAATAATACAAGAGAATCATAATTCATTCTTGAACTTACAAATGCCCCACCTATACCATAATTACCTGTAGATGGCCAAACTAATTTATGAATTGAAGGATCTACTTCATGAGTTATAGTTTTTTCCATTAAAACAGAATATGTTGCTCCAACCTTATGACTACCAGATGGGAAATCTTTTGCGTATAATACGATTATATTTGCTTCAACACCTGTTAATTCCTTAGGCATAACAAAATATCTAATTTCATTGTTTTCATCCTTCCAAGATATATTAAATAAATTAATTGGATGAAGTGGATCTTTTTCTTTCATTTCTATTGCTCTTTGTCTGATCTCAGGATCGATTTTTTCTGGATGTAACATTTCCTCATAAGTTGGACCTACTATTGGCACTCTTTTCATTCTATACCCCCCCTAATATTTAGTATATTTTTATATAATATCTTCTATAGATATTGGTATTTTTGTTATCCTCTTTTTAATAGCATTAGATACTGCATTTGCTATTGATGGTGGAGAACTCATCAAAGAAGGTTCTCCGATTCCTTTTGCACCAAATGGACCATATGGGAATTCTTCTTCAACAACATCTGGTACAATTTCAGGAATATCTTTTATTGTTGGAATTACATAATTATTAAAATTATCTGTAATAATTTTTCCATCTTTTTGTTTTATTTCTTCCATTATAGCATGTCCCATACCTTGAACAGCACCACCTTGAATCTGTCCAATAACTCCATCGTAATTAATAGCTTTACCTATATCATGGGATATCCACATCTTTTTAACATCTATTTTTCCAGTTAATGTATCGACTTCAACAAGAGATAACTGTGTTGAATAGGTATATGTTATATATGCTTCTCCTACACCATTTTCCATATCAAAATGCAATTTAGGAGACTTAAACCAACCTGATTCATTAAGCTTTACATTAGCATCATTTGCCATCTTTGCTATTTCTTCAAAAGAATATTCTTTACCTTTTATTGTGTACTTCCCTAATTCTATATGTATTTCATTTTCATTTACATTAAACTCATTACATAAAAATTCTATTATATTTTTTTTGATTTTTTCTGCCGCATCTTTAGCAGCATTTCCACTAAACACGGTAGTTCTTGAGGCTACTGTTGGACCACTGTCTTGAACAATAAATGTGTCTGTTTGTAGTACATGTATTTTTTCTAGTTTTTGACCTAAAACTTCTGAAACTATCATTGATACTGCTGTTTTTGCACCTTGACCTATTTCCGTTCCACCAAACATTACATTCACTGTTCCATCAGGAAATACATGTACTTCAGAATTTGAAGCATCTAAATGTTGTCCTCCAGCACCTAGACTAACGCCATATATAATATGAGACCAACCTAAACCACGCTTTTTTATTTTATTTGATTTATTGAAATTTTCAACTTCTTTTTTCAGATCTTCATATTTTGATATCTTTTTTATATTTTCCAAAGTTTTTTTAGCACCAACAGAAATTTCTAATTTATGACCTGTTGATGTTTCATCCCCTATTTCTAATGCATTTTTATACCGAATTTCCCATGGATCTATTCCTAACTTTTCAGCTGCTTCATCCATTACAGATTCAATTGCAAATAACACTTGTGGAGAGCCAAATCCTCTAAATGCCCCGCAAGGAACTTTATTTGTATATACTCCATATACATCAACATGTACATTTGAAACCTTATATGCACCTGCAGCGTGAGTTAACGTTCGATACATAACTATCGGCGATAATGTAGAATATGCTCCCATATCAAGAAATACTTCTGTTTGAACGCCTAATAATGTTCCATCTTTCTTAAATGCAACCTTATAATGTGATTTTGAAGGATGTCTTTTACTTGTTTCTTTTATATCATGTTCTCTTTCATATATTAATTTTACTGGGTGTTTTGTTAAATAGGATAACAAAGCCGCTTTTGAAGCAATGTAAGAAGGAACATCTTCTTTACCACCAAATCCTCCACCTGTTTCCATTTGAATAACATCAACTTTATTAAATGGTATATTCAAAATTTCAGAAACATCTTCCTGAACATAAAACGGGCATTGCATCGATGCATAAATTCTCATAATTTCACCATCAAAATCAGCTATTGCCCCTTGTGTTTCTAAATATGCTTGTTCTTGATAATCTGTTTTAAAATCTCTTTCAATTATTAAATCAGCATTTTCAAAAACTTTATCAATTTCACCACGCCTTATTTTTTTATGAAATGCTATATTTGTTTCAGGGTTATTCACCTTGATTTCATTTTTTATCGCATCTTCTATAGTCAGAACAGGAGTTAATTCTTCAACTTCAAATTTAACCTTAGAAATAGCTTCTTCAACAGCTTCTTTTGTTTCACCAGCTATTAAAGCTATAACATCGTGTTCAAATCTGATTTTTTCACCAACAGGAATTAAAAACCACATATCTTTTGTTACAACGCCAAATTTGTTTGTCCCGGGAACATCCTTATATGTTGCTACTTTAACGATTCCAGGAACTTTTTCAGCTTCTGATGTTTCTATACTTTTTAATATAGCATGAGGAATGTTCGCATATACTACACCAGCATATAACATCCTATCCATATATAAATCAGGTGTATATTTGGATTCACCATAAGCTTTTTCTTTTCCTTCTACCCTTTTTGTTATCTTTCCAATTATATTCATCGTACCCCCCCAATTATTGATTGAAGATAAATTCTATTTTAAATTTTACCTTATTTTAGTCTTTTTTTAATAACTCGTTTTAAAAAGAAAAGAATTCCTTTTTAAGTTTAAATAAAAATAACGCCGTCAAATCACTTTTATTCGAGAACATATAAAAATACATTATTATCTTTAGAATCATCTTCTGTAAATCCTTTTTTTAAGATATTATCTTTATTAAATAAATTCTCTGGTTTCATATATGACAAATATAATTTTTCTGTTTTTAAAAATTTATTTATTGCAAAATCTATAGCTTTCTCATAATCATTATATATGAAAGAGATAAATAAAGTATCAAATTTTTGCATGTAATCACTTAAAATAATCAAAGACTCTATTTTTCCATTTTCTTTATATACGTATATTTCATTCCTTTCAAAGAGAACTTTCAATAGATTTTCATCTAATTCCACAAATATCCAATCAAAAGATATAAACCCTTTAGAAGAATAGTATTCTTTTGAATTAAAAATACATCTTTTTATTTCCTCAAAATCTTTTGCTACTTCAAAATAATTTGAATTTGTATATGGATTATTATTATTTTTGAAATATAACCATTTATACTTCAAAAATAGCTTAAACCCGTAACTTTCCATAACATGACGACTTTCAACATTATCTATATATGTAGAAAACATCAATCTTTTATATTTTTTTTCTTCAGCTAATTTTAAAAAAAATTCAGATATTTTTTTTCCATATCCACGATTTCTATAATCTTTATGAACTCTTAACCCCTCAAGCCAGAAGATTCCTGTTTTTAATTCTTTCATTCTTCCACAACCAATAACTTTTTTATTTTCTTCAATAACATAAAAATTACTATTTTTATCCTCTATCCATTCATCAAAAACTACGGGAATATAATCATTTTCCCATGAATATTTTGATATTTCAATTATATCTTCTTTATCACTTTTCTTTGCTTTTCTAATCATCATTAATCCCTCCGCATATTTTTATTATTTTTATTAATTACTAATAATTAAATCTATTTATTGAAATTTTTTTCATATTATGATAGAATATTACTGATTTTCTACAACCTTTAAGAAATGAGGTGTCATATGGAAGCAAAAATCGGATATCAAATTTTTCCTGATAGGTTTTATTCATATTATAACAGAGGAAATGTTAATTGGAATACTCCTATCTCCATTAATAATTATACTCCTCATACAATGTATGGCGGTGATTTAAAAGGTATTGAAGAAAAAATACACTATTTAAAAGAGTTAAATATAGATTTCTTATATTTAACTCCTATTTTTGCATCTAACAGTAATCACCGATATGATGCAAAAGACTATTTTAAAATAGATCCAATACTTGGTGATGAAAATGATTTAATAAGCTTGATAAAAAAACTTCATCAAAATAATATTGAATTATGTCTTGATATTGCTTTAAATCATATGAGTAATGAAAGCGACTGGTTTAAAAATGCTTTAAATAATAAGAAAGAAAAAAATTATTTCAGACGAGAAAATGGAGATTTTACATATTGGAGAGATCATAAATCATTGGTAGAGTTAAATTTAGAAAATAAAGATTTACAAAAACTATTATGGCAAAATGAAAACTCGGCAATGAAAAAGTGGACGAAACTCGGCGTTGATCATTGGAGGTTAGATTGCGCATATGATCTAGGATTCGATATTTTAGAAGATATTGTTAAACATATAAAATCATTAGGTAATCATGATATTATAGGTGAAGTATGGGCATATCCTAAGGATTGGATTCAGGTTATGGATGGTATAATGAATTATTATTATACTGTAATAATAAAAAATATGTTAAATGGATCTTTAAAGCCATATATAGCTTCACAAATTCTAAAAAAAGTGATTTCTGAAAGTGGTTTAAAAATATTAAAATCATGGAATATGTTATCCTCTCACGACTCAGCTAGAATAAAAAATATCTTTGGAAACAAATGGAAATTAGCAGTAGCAATGCAATTTACATTACCTGGAAGTCCTCTAATATACTATGGCGAAGAAATTGGCATGGAAGGAGAACATGATCCATTTTGTAGAGGGGTAATGGAATGGGAAAAAGTTGATGAAGACAATGAAACATTAAATTTCTATAAAAAGCTTATCAACTTATTTAAAAATTCAGAAGCATTAAAAAAAGGAAAATATTATGAAGTAATATCCAACGATGAAAATATATTATCTTATTATAGAAAATATAAAAGTATAAAAGATGGAAATTTAATTATAATAAACCCAACAAATAATGATAAAGAAATACAACTATATCTTGAAGAATCTTTATTATTAGATGCTATGCATTTAAGTGATCACTTTAGTGAAAATGAATTATACATTGAAATGGGGAGTGTAAAAGGAATTATTCCAGCTAATTCATTTGGAATTTTTTATATGAAACAAAAAGAGTATAAAACCTATTCTGCTTATAAAAGACTTTAAATTTATAAGATTAAAAATAGTTTCAGGAATACCTGAAACTATTTTTTTATCTTATTTTCAGCAGATATAATGCCCTTTTCTGTTTTTTCAATTAACTTTTTTAAATCCACATTTGGATTTGTTTTTAATTGATTATACATATATCCAATTGCTTGCATATCTAATTTTGCGTAAAATAGCGGCGAACCTTCTTTTTCGCTCCTATTCCTTAATAAATAACTTGGATGGAAAGTTGGGAATATATATATTCCTCCATACCATTCTTTAAATCGTCCTCTATGTTTGGTTATAGGGACAACCTGTTTTAGAAAGTAATTTAATGCTGTAGAGCCTAAAGCTACTATTATTTTTGGTTTTATTACAGAAATTTGGGCTATTAAAAAGTGACTACATTTTTCCATTTCATCTGTAGTCGGAACTCTGTTTTTTGGAGGCCTACATTTTACAACATTTGTTATATAGAAATTATTTCTCTCAACTTTTGCTACATCTTTTAATAATTTATCGAGTAAATTTCCTGCACGTCCTACAAAAGGTCTTCCTTGTAAATCTTCGTTTGCTCCTGGACCTTCACCAACAAACATTATAGGCGATTCCACATTCCCTTCACCTATAACAACATTTGTTCTTGATAGACTTAACGAGCAATTATCACACTGCTTTATTTTTTCACCTATTAACTTCAAATCATCAATTTTAGACATGTTATTCCTCCTTAAAAAATATTAATATCAACACCTTTTTCTTCTGTATATCCGAATGATTTTTCTGGAATATCAGTAATAAAAAATTTGATTTCAAACTGTTTTAAAGAAAACTCAGGTAAAAGTTTTAAATCACCTTTAAAATAAAAGGACCAACAAATTATTTGTTTATTTATTTCAAATTGTGTAAAATTCCATACATTGTTTTTCATATCATATATAAATGACACCTTTGCCCAATCATATTTTGGGGATGTTGTATATCCTATTCCTGTTTTTAAATATTCATTTTCTATATCATAATCCACATTTAAATTTAATGAACGTTTAGAACCATTAGATTTATATTTTAGATCATAATGTATATTTTTATACTCATTAAATAAGTTTAAATTGCCTTCATATTTCCCATTTTTTGAATCATAAAATATATATTTTGTTTTAATTTGAGGGATCATTTCTTTAAATGTTTCTTTTTTTAAAAAATAATCATAGCTTATCTCTATTTTATTTTTCCCAAATGTTATTTCATCTTTATTATTTATCATAGCAATTGGCAATTCTTCATTTTGATGGTTAAAATCAAATGTATAATTATGCTTTAAAATACTTGATTTTATGTATCCATTAAATTTTGTTTTTATAAATTTAAAGGCTTCTCTTTCTATATCTGTTCTTGTATTATTTTCTAAACTGATGTTTCCGTAAAACATATTATATTTTGTTGTCAAAAAATGATTTATAAATTGATCTTTGGGGTTTTTTTTCATAAAATCAAATGTTCTATTGTATCTTAAATCAAAATTATTTTTCATTTTTAGAATATTTAGATTAAAATCTGTTCCCATAAAATCTGTAAGAATATTTGTATGTGTAGCCGGATTGGATACCCACCTAGGTTCATTAACCAATACTCTATAATATTTATAATCTGATACTCCATATTGAAATATAGATAGTTTCGTTTTAAAATTCGCTTTTAATCCATATGCACAATAATTATATACTTGATTTGGAAAATTATTCCTAAAACTATATTTCAATTCTGGCATAATAGATGAATCCATTGAAAAAATATCTTTGTTAAATTTTAAAGGAGATATTTTATCAGAAATTTCATCCTTAATATATAGATTATAATTTTTTAGTTTATCTTCTTGAAATATAGATGAATATGTAATTTTGATTGTATTTTTTCTATTTTTATTATATATTAAAGAATCAAAAGATGTATTTATAGAAATATTTTTTTTGTCCCACGATTCAAATATTTTTGTTGCTGGTCCTGTAATATTTATTCGTGTAGAATTAAGCTTTATAAATGTTTTTTTATATTTTTTTTGTAAAGCAGATGTCGTTAGATTCATGAAATTTACTTTGTTAATTTTTCTATCCTTCCATGAAAAAGAAGAAGAGATTGATAATTGACCTAAACCGGTTTTTATGTCTTTAAGAGATAGGGAAAAGGTATCTGTATTTAATGAAAAATTATGGGATAACGAAGATGAAAATTTCAAATTTTTTAATTCATTAGATAGAATAAATTTTAGATCAGAAAATGTACTATCTTTAACGCTATTAGATATAGACAATGTACCTAATATAAATGGTATAGAATATAAATAACTCATTGTTTGAGAAAGTGTATTCTCTTTCACATTACGTAAGTATTCTTGAGAAAAAGATAATTTTGATTTATTAGGAAATGTGTGATTTATTTTTACAGATATTCTCACAGTATCTTCTTTGAACGCAAAGGCCGCAATAAATGGTGCTTCTTTTTCACCTGAAAGACTTTGAAAATAAAAAGGAAAATAAAAAACAGGTATTCCAAAAAATTCAAGAGTTACATCACGAGCTACTAAAAACTCTTCTGGATATATTGTTACGTGAGATGCCTTAAAATAATATGTAATGCATTCCTTACATGTTGTCATCTTCACTTTTTCAGAAAATATAATATCTTCATTCATTTTTTTTTCTGAGGTTTCAGACCATACTCTAACATTTACATTTTTTTTCTCTTTATTTTTAAACGATTCTATTGAATATGTGTTATTTAAAAAAACATCTTCACTTCCAAAATTTATTTCCATAGAAGATGCTTCTATTGTTCTTTTTTTATAATTATAAATTACATTTCCAAAAAGTTTAGCTTTCATCAATTTATTCTCTTCATTTAATATTCCATAACCGTAAGAAGCATTTATTATAGAATCTTTATAATTTATAGTTGTACTTCCTTCAAATGTAACCTTTGTTCCATCTATTGTTATATTAGGTGCATCTATATATACATTTTCTGAAATACCATTGGTATTAATAAAAACGAGAATAATTATCACACCCAATACTCTTTTTAATGGTTCAATTAATTTATATGCTGTTCGTGTGTCTAATAATAAAAACAATATAATACCTACCAATCCAAAAATTATATTTGGTATCCATGGAGCTAAATATGGATTTATTATCTTTTCTTTTCCTAAAGCACTTAACCAAGCTCCTGATCCTTGATATAAAACCACGAGAACAAAAGTCGATATTACACTCCACGACTTACTTCTAAGATTGATAAAAAGTGATAAGGCTACTCCAAGTAAAGCTATAACAATAGGAGCTACTGAATTCGAAAATTTTTCCTGATACCCTACTATTAATGCAGAAGCATCTCCACCGAGTTTTTGTGTTATTTCTATTTTATGTTTTAACTCTTTTGTAGTCATATCATTAGGGCTTTTTGAAAATCTTAAATATTCTTCAACATTTTTGGATATATCTAATTCTAATTTTTTAAATGTTATATCTAGTTTTAATAAACCATTGTCAGTTAATCTAAATATACGACCATTTTCCATATACCATTTATCTTTATCTTTAAAAGCTTTTTCTGCATGAAATACTGTTGTTTTAGAGTAGTCAACATCATATAATAAAATTCCATATAATATACCTGAATCCTTATCTATTCTTCTTACATAAAGATATTTTTTATTTTTTTCTACTTCAACAAATTTATTCATTTCTATATTTGCTTCAACATTTTTATATACATATTTAGAGATTGCTTCTTTAGCTTTCATATTAGATTTAGGAACAATCGTATCATATAAAAAAAAGGTGGTGATAGATAGAATCATAGACAAAACTAAGAAAGGGATAACAATTCTTTTTGATGGAATACCGAGTGATTGCAATGCAATAATCTCATTGTCATTAGATAAACGAGATAGCACCCAAAATATAGAAAAAAGTATTCCAACAGGAATACCCATAACTACAAAATAAGGTATATGAAACGCTATTAATAAAAATAATTTATCAATTCCTACTTTATTTCTTACTATTATATCTGAAAGCTGATATAATAATTCAACACTTACAAAAACTATAAATCCAACCAACCCCATAAAAAAAGGAGCTGTAAATTCTTTAGATATATATTTTATTAATTTTTGCATATGCTATTCCTCCAACGAGTAAAAAATATCAAACCCTTCTTTCATACATTTATATCTATCTCCTGTAAGGATAAATATTGAATATTCTGCTATATTTGTAGTAAAATCAGAAAGTTTCTCTAAATTAGATAATATTTCAATATTTGACATAATTGATTTAAAATTATCCTTATTTACTCTACTTATTAAATTTCTTTTAAAAGCATGATATAAACTATCTACTTCTGTATCGGTTTTACATATCCATTCCGCTAAATTAATTGCTTCTTTTATATAATATGGCTCATCAATCTCAATGATATTTGAAAATAATTTCAATGCCTCTCCTAACATATTTTGTGAAATTTCAAATAAATCTTCAAATTGATATGGATTTATTGAATTTGGGTAAGATAGTAATTCAATATTATTCTTTGCCATCAATTCACACATATCAGCCATATTTTCAAGTATTCCTATAATCTTATTACCCAAAAATATAATCTTAAAAAATTTGCCATATAAATTGTTTATTGCTAATATTTCCATAGATTTAAATTCTAATCTTGCTTCAACAAAATCAACTCGCATATCCTGACTTATTATCTCTTGGGATAATTTTACATTTTTTTCAAAAAAGGCATCTTTAAATTTTAAAAACATACCTTGGACGAGACGCCCCATTTTTAATATTTCATTATGATAAGAAATTACTTCTTTTTGTGTTTTTTCAGACAATAAATCTCTCATAAAATTCTCCTTCCAAAGCCTAATTTCCCAGTCAACACTTTAAAAAAAGAATAATCATTCCTTTGAGCTAATGTAACCTTTTTTTCTGACGAGGATACAACAACAGCCATACCCGCTTCTATTCTATGAACAATATCTCCATCAACAGTAACATAAGCATTTCCTGCATCTATATGGATTATATTAATTTCAATATAATTGTTTGGAGATATAATTAACGGCCTAATATTTAACGAATGAGATGCCAATGGATTAATTGTTATTAAATTTAATTCAGGATCTACTATTGGGCCACCCATAGATAATGCATATCCTGTAGAACCAGTTGGTGTAGAAAGTATTACACCGTCACCTGAAAAATTTAAAACAGTCTCTCCTTTTATTAATATTTCAAGATCAACTGTTCCTATTGGTTGACTTTTTTGAACTGTTATATCATTTAATGATATTAATTTTTTACCTCCTACATAACATTCCAATAAAAATCTATCTGAGTAATGCAAATTATTTGATGCAATATCCTTTGCCGCCTGTTCTATTTCAGTACTATCATATGCTGTTAAAAATCCTAAAGTACCCAGATTTATACCAATAATTGGAACAGAATTTTCTGCAGATAATTCAGCTACTCTTAAAACAGTACCATCACCACCTAAAACAATAAAAATATCTGCTTCTGTGTATAGAGAATTATCTGCTAGAGCAGATCCTGCAGGCATTATTTTTAATATTTCTATATCATTATTTCTAAATATTTCTAAAAAATTTTCTTCTATTTCATGTTTTTTGGCTTTAATAGGATTAAAAAATAATATAGCTTTCATTTTATCACCTCAATACTCTTGCGAGGTCAAATAATGATGTAACTAGAAAATTATCTAACAATATTAGTAATAAAATTGCCACAAAAGGTGTAAAATCAAAAATTCCAAAGGTAAAATTAAAATATCTTCTTATAGGCTTTTCAATTATGTCAGAAACAGAATCAAAAAATTGCCTAATTGGATGATGATAATTAAAAGAAATAAAACTAAAAATCGAAGATATTATTAAAGATATCTCAAAGAAATTTATCACAATTCTTAAAACTACTGCTAAAGCATAAAATAGATTTCCAAGTATAAACATTTTTATCACTCTCCTTTGTTATAATTTCTTTTCCCAAAAATATTCGAACCTATTCTTAACATTGTTGAACCACACTCAATCGCTAAATAAAAATCATTACTCATACCCATCGAAAGTTCTTTTAATCCATATTCATCTCTTATTCTTTTCAATTGTAGAAATACCTGTTTTATTAAATTTTCATTATCTGTATAAGGTGCCATTGTCATTAATCCTATTACTTTAACATTTTCATATTTTTTTGCTATTTCTAATAGTCCTTTTAAATCTTTTTCAGTTATTCCACCCTTAGTTTCTTCGCCAGAAATGTTCATTTCTATAAGAATATTTTGAATTTTATTATATTTTTTAGCAATTCTATCAATTTCAGCAATTTCCTTTTCTCTATACACAGAATGGATTAATTTTGCTATTGGTACTATATATTTTATCTTATTAGTTTGAATTCTTCCTATAAAATGCCAATTAATATCCAAATCTTTTAATTCTCCAGCTTTTTTTCTTAATTCCTGTGCTTTATTTTCAGCAAAATCCCTAATTCCAAATTCATATGCTTTTTTTATGTATTCAACAGGGAATGTTTTTGAAACAGCAATTAATAGAATTTTATTATAGTCTCTATTATATTTTTCTGCATAAAAATGTATTTTTTCTGTAATCTCTTTTAGATTTTTTATTATAAAATCCATATTAATTCCCCCATAATGAATATAATTTTCTATTATCATCTTTTGAATATCCTAAATGTTTTAAGGCTTTTTCTGTAACTACTCTCCCTCTATGTGTCCTAACTAAAAATCCTTTTTGGAGTAAATATGGTTCATATACCTCACTAATACTATCTGCTTCTATCCCAAGAGATGCGGCCAATGCTTTTAATCCAACTGGCCCTCCTTTATAAAATTCTATAATTGTTCTTAAAATTCTTCTATCCATTTCATCAAGACCCTCTGTGTCTATTTCAAGCAAAGTCATTGTTTTTTCTGCAGATTTTATGTCTATAATACCTTCATTATTTATTTGAGCAAAATCCCTTACTCTTTTTAACAATCTATTAGCTATTCTTGGAGTGCCTCTAGATCTTTCTGCAATTAACAATGCTGCATCTTCTTCTATCTTTACATTTAGTAGTTTAGAACTCCTTATAATTATTTCTTTTAATTCTTCTGGAGGATAAAAATTCATTTCCATTATTATACCAAATCTACTTCTCAATGGTGCTGCAATTAAACCTGTTCTTGTTGTAGCACCTATTAAAGTAAAATGATTCAAATCAATTCTAATAGATCTAGCTCCTGGCCCTTTCCCTATTACAATATCTAATTGAAAATCTTCCATAGCAGAATATAATATTTCTTCTACAGATCTATTTATCCTATGAATTTCATCAATAAACAACACATCACCATTTTGCAAATTAGTTAAAATTGCAGCTAAATCTCCTGCTCTTTCTAATACTGGACCACTTGTTATTTGAATATTCGCCCCCATCTCATTTGCTATAACATTTGCTAAAGTAGTTTTACCTAAACCAGGAGGTCCCGCTAATAATATATGATCTAGTGGCTCTTTTCTTTTTTTAGCTGCATCTATTGTTATTTTTAGTTTCTCCTTTACTTTTTCTTGACCTATATATTCATCCAATTGTTGGGGTCTTAAATTAATTATAGTACTTTCTTCTATTTTTTCTGATGGATCTAAAAGTCTTTCGTCCATATTATACCTCCAATCTACTTTTATTATTATAACATATAAAGTTATATTAATGATTATTTATCTGATATAATTATATTAAAATAATTTTGAACTATTAAACAAATAATGATATAATTTAATAATTAAAATAATTTTTCTTAGAAAGGAGTACTGACATGGAAACTGTTGGGACTAAATTACTAAAAGGAGATCCTAAAATCGCAATAAGAAAATTATCTTTACCTATGATTTTAGCTATGTTAGTACAAACACTATATAATTTAGTAGACGGAATTTGGGTTGCAGGATTAGGTTCTAATGCGTTAGCTGCAATAGGATTATTTTTCCCGATATTTATGGTTATTATAGCATTATCTGCAGGGTTAGGAGTTGGTGCTAGCTCGGAAATTTCAAGAAAGATTGGTGAAAAAAATAAAGAAGGCGCTGATTCTGCGGCTATAATTTCAATATTTTTGGCGATTGGCTTAGGTATCTTATCGGCTATAGTTCTTTTAATAGTAATAAAACCATTGTTGCAATCTATTGGTTCTAGCGGAAACACATTAAATTTAGCATTAGATTATGCGTATATTCTAATTATATTCTCACCATTATTAATGTTTAATAATGTTTCTAACGGAATATTAAGAGGTGAAGGTGATGCTAAAAAATCTATGTATGCTATAACTGCGGGTTCGTTATTAAATATAGTTTTAGACCCAATTTTTATATATACATTTAAATTTGGAATAAAAGGAGCTGCTTATGCAACAGTTATTTCATTTAGCATATCATCTCTTTTAATAATATATTGGATATTTATTAAAAGAAATACATATTTAAAAATTACCTTTAAAGATTTCAAATATAACTCAAAAATTACAAAAAACATATTAAAAGTTGGAATTCCCGCTTCTTTATCTCAACTTTCAATGTCTGTAGCAATTTTTGTTTTAAATAGTTTTGCAGTAAAAGCCGGTGGTGATTTAGGTGTTGCTGTATTTACTAGTTCATGGAGAATAATAAATTTTGGAACAGTTCCTTTAATAGGAATAGCTACAGCAGTAACAACAGTAACTGGAGCTGCATATGGACAAAGGGATGTAAATAAATTATCCGAGGCACATTTATATGCAATTAAATTTGGATTAGTAATAAGCTTTTTTGTTTTATTTATAATATTTATTTTTTCTCCTCAAATAGCTAAAATATTTACTTATTCAAAAGATGGAAGTATTATATATAACGATTTAGTAATCGCTTTAAAAATTATGAGTTTATTTTTACCAGGAGTTCCTTTCGGAATGTTTACATCTTCTATGTTTCAAGGAATAGGACATGGCCTTAAAAGTTTGACAGTGACAATAATGAGAACAATAGTTATGCAGTTACTATTTTCATGGTTATACATTTTTGTTTTTAATTTTGGTATTACCGGGGTATGGTGGGGAATAGTTACTGGAAATGCTACATCATCCATAATAACTTTTACATGGGGAAGATTTACTATACGAAAATTAAAAGAAACAGAGTTAACATCAATATAGCTTAAATAAATTGAATCCTAATAAATATACCTCTTCTTGATTTTCAAGAAGAGGTATATTTTAGCTAAATTTTTTATAATCAATTGTTATTACGGATAAACTCTATATAAAGTTCTAGCAAATGGAATTGCTTCTCTAATATGTTTTAATCCACATATCCATGCAACTGTTCTTTCTATACCTAATCCAAACCCACTATGTGGAACAGAGCCAAATTTTCTTAAATCAAGATACCATTTATACTCTTCTACTGGTAAATTATTTTCTTTTAATCTTTCAATCAAAACTTCTTCTTGCCAAATTCTTTCAGAAGCTCCAATAATTTCCCCATAACCCTCTGGAGCTATCATATCATCACATAAAACAACATCTGGATTTTCTGGATCAGGTTGCATATAAAACGCTTTAACTTCTCTTGGATATTTTTCTATTATTACTGGTCTATCAAATTCTTCAGAAACAAGTGTTTCATCATCTGCACCTAAATCTTCACCCCATTTAATATCCGAACCTTTTTTATTTAACAACTTTATAGCTTCTGTATATGTAATTCTTGGGAATGGTGTTTGAATTTTTTCTAATTTAGATATATCCCTATCCAGTGCAATTAAATTTTCTGATGCGTTTTCTAAAACTTTTTTTACAATATAAGATACTAAATCTTCTTGCAATTTCATATTATCTTCATGTTTATAATACGCAACTTCTGCCTCATTCATCCAAAATTCTATTAAATGCCTTCTTGTTTTTGATTTTTCTGCTCTAAAGGTAGGACCTAAATTATATACTTTTCCTAAAGCCATTGCTGCTGCTTCTAAATATAATTGACCTGTTTGAGCTAGATAAACTTTTCCATAATCAAAATACTCTATATCAAATGTATTACCGGCACTCTCTCCAATTGACCCTGTAAATATTGGAGTATCAACTAATACAAATCCATTATTATTATAAAATTCTCTTATAGCTTTAATAATTTCATGTCTAACTTTTAATATATGGAATTGCCTTCTTGATCTAAGCCATAAATGTCTATGTTCCATTAAAAAGTCTATTCCATGTTCTTTTTTTGAAATTGGATAATCTTCTACTGGATTATGTACTATTTCAACATCATCTATATGTAATTCAAATCCAACAGGAGACCTTTGATCCTCTACAACAACTCCTCTAACAATTAAAGAACTTTCCATTTTCAATTTTTTTACTTGAGAATATTTTTCTTCTCCTAAAGTAGACTTTTCTACAACTCCTTGAACAAAACCAGTTCCATCTCTTAATTGCAAAAATGCTATCTTACCACTTGCCCTTTTATTCCACAACCATCCTCTAAACTCCACCTTTTGTCCTATATATTTTTTCATATCTTTAATATATACCCATTCCATGCTTCTCCCTCCCAAATTTCAATTTTTATATATTATATCATATAATATGTTATAATTAAATTAAATAATATTTGAAAGGGGGCTATAACAAATGAACAAAATTAAAGATAAATTTTTTGGTACATTATTTGGATTAATTGTCGGAAATGCTTTAGGTGCTCCCTATAAAAACATTAATTTTAATAAAATAACAGACTTTGCAAAAGGTGGTATTTATAACTTAAATGTAGGTGAATGGACTGATTCTGCTTCTATGGCTTTATGCCTTGCTGAAAGCCTAATAAAAGATGGTTTTGATTTAGAAAGTCAGATAAAACATTATTTAAAATGGATAGATACTGGAATATTTTCATCAAAAAACAAAGCATTCGGTATAGACAATCAGACTATGGAAGCACTAGTTTATTATGAAACAAATAATAAATTTCCTGAAATTACACAAAAAGACTCAAACAAACCCCTAGCCAGATTAGCTCCAGTGCCTATGTTCTTTAAGAACTCATTTAAAGATGCTATTTATTATTCTGGTCAAAGTTCATATACTACTCATAACAATATATATTCAATTCATTCATGCAAACTATTAGGTGGAATAATTCAACAAGCAATAGTTGGTGAAAATAAAAAATTTTTAATAGATGAGGTTCATAAACATATGAATCTCGTTTATGAAGTTAAATTAAAAGTAGTTGATTTCAAATATAAATCAAAGGATGAAATTAAAATTTCTTCATCTGCTTTAGATTCATTAGAAATTGCACTATGGTCTTTTTATAACACTGATGATTTTAAAAGCGCAGTATTAACTGCTATAAATTTTGGTGGTGATACCGATACAATTGGTGCCATTATTGGTCAGTTAGCTGGAGCATATTATGGTTTTAGTAATATTCCAAAATTATGGACCTTAAAAATTGCAAAAAAAGATCTAATAATGGAAATAATAGAAAAACTTTATAATGTGTCAAAATAGAAGTCTATTCAAGACTTCTATTTTTTTAACCCTTTGAGAAAAAATTTATTTTTTTGTAATGTGAAATAACGAAAATTTTTTATATAATATTATCATCTTACTGAAAGGAGTGAGCTTATGAAAATTGGTTTAATGCATTTTAGAGTTGGAGAAACTGACGGAGTGTCCCTTGAAATGAAAAAATGGAAGGTTGCTTTGGAAAAACAAGGACATACTGTAACTTTTATTGCAGGAACCCTAGGAAAAGAAAAAGGTATAAAAATTCCACTATTATCATATGAAGAGCCAAGAAATCTAACAATTAAAAAAAGAGCTTTTCAATCTTTGGAAGATTGGTCAGAAAGCAAACTAAAAAAAGAAATAGAACTTTTATCTAACGATATATATATTGAATTAGAAAAAAACATGACTGATTTTGATATAGTAGTTGTTAATAATATTTTTTCTCTAGCTCATAATTTATCCGCAGCAATTGCATTAAATAAATATTTTAAAGAAAGAAATATAAAAGTAATTGGACACCATCATGATTTTTATTGGGAAAGAGATTTTTATTTAAATCCAACCACTAATTATATTAAAGAAATTTTAGAAAATGTCATGCCTCCAAGATATATAAAACATATTGTAATAAATTCTATAGCTCAAAAAAGTTTAAAGAATTACAAAGGCGTTGATAGTATAATAGTACCTAATGTATTTAATTTCGAAGATCATTTATGGGAAATCGATAATTATAATTCTAAAATACTAGATATAACAGGAATAACTAAAAATGATATTGTATTTTTACAAGCAACAAGAGTTGTAAGAAGAAAAGCAATAGAATTAGCCATCGACACTCTATCAGAGTTACAAAAACATATAAAAAATTATATAGGAAAAAAAATTTATACAGGGAAAAAAATAACAGAAAATACTAATATAATATTATTATTACCTGGGCTTGATGAAGAACCTGATTATAAAAATCTACTAATAAATCATGCAAAAGAAAAGAACGTAAAAACTATTTTTTGCAATGAATTATTAGAAGAAATTAGAGACGAAGAAAAAGGTACTTTTTCACTATGGGATTTTTATGCTATTAGCGATTTCATAACTTATCCAAGTGTTTTAGAAGGATTTGGTAATCAATTATTAGAGGGATTATTTGCTAAAAAACCTATCTTAATATATGAATACCCTGTATACGAAAAAGATATAAAGTTAAACGGCTTTAATTTGGTAAGCTTAGGAAATAACGCAAAATACATTAATGGAAAATACGAAATCACAAAAGACATTATAAAAAAAGCTACACAAGAGATTTTAGATATTCTCTTTAACAAGGAAAAGGCTATTAAAATTATTGAAAACAATTTTGAATTAGGAAAAAAATTCTATTCATACGAAACTTTAAATTTAATATTATCTAAAATTTTTAAAAATTAAAAATTTAGAATTTTTATTATAATCATATGTAGTTTTTATTTATTACGAATAATTAAACATAACTTAGAATATTGAAATTGATAAAAAATTTTTTTTGGTGTATAATTAAAAAGAAAATTTTCTTTTTAATTATATTTTAAAAAAAATAATTCTTTAAAGGGGGTATTTATATGAAAAAGTTTTTAGTAGTTATGTTAATGTTGGTATTAGTATCAGCAGTTTTTGCAAAAATTACATTTTGGACCACAGAAGTTGAATCAAACAGAATGCAAAGAATTAGGGCATTAGCTACAATTTTTAAAGCTCAAACAGGGATTGATGTAGAAGTAGTGCCAGTAGAAGAAAATGATTTGTTAAAACAAATTCCTATCGCAAAAAATGCTGGTACATTACCTGATTTAATCGAAGGCGGAATCGAACCAATGCTATTATTAGGTTCAGAAAATTTCTTAGATGAAGATTTAGCTACAAAAATAATTATGGATTTCGGAGATATTTATAATGGTGCAGCTAAAATGTTAAGCAATGGTGAGGGTAAATATTATGGAATTCCTTTCCATGCTTGGGTTCAAGGTATCTGGTATAGAAAAGATATGTTTGCATCACAAGATTTAGGGGATCCTGTAACTTGGTATAATATTGCATTAGCTGCAAAGGTATTAAACAATCCTACAAAGGGTGTATATGGAATAATTTTACCTAAAAAAGCTGATGCATATGCAGAACAAGTATTTACAGAAGTTGCATTAGCAAATGGTGCAAGACCTATTGATGAAATGGGGAATATTACTTTTAATACTCCAGAAATGATTGAAGCATTTAGATTTTATAAAGAATTAGGAAAATATTCAAAACCTGGTTTTACAACAGTTTTAGATGCATTAAAAGGCTATTTAAATGGAGAAGCCGCAATGATTTTCTACTCCACATATATAATGGATGATATTGCTGTTGAAGAAGTTCAAAAAGGTAGAATAAATAAATTTAATCCTGAATTAGTTAAAAACACTGGTTTTGCTAATAAAATGATTAATACAAGACCAACATCTTATGGACAGGTTGTTGCATTGGGTGTAACAAAAAATGCTAATAAAGATGAAACAGAAAAATTTATAAAATTCTTAATGACAGATAAAAATTATGTATACTGGGTACATATGGCACCTGGTGGAATGAACCCAACAAGAAAATCTGTAGCCGAAAGCGATGCATTCTTAGATAATCCTGTATTGGAAAGATATGGAAAAGCAAAAATTGCTGAAATTGTAGCTGCTTTAGATTCTGTTGAAAGATTTGAATTTATTAACGGAAAAGTTATTACTGATATGAGTAAATTAAGTGCTAATTTCGTTATCGGTAAAGCAATTAATTATATGTTTGCTAATGACTGGACACCTCAACAAACTGCAATGTGGGCTCAAAAAGAAGCTGAAAAAGTTTTAGGAAAATAATTTCTTTTTCATAAGGGGGATATTATCCCCCTTTTTTTAAAAAGGAGGTTTAAGAATGGCGGTAATGTCTTTAAAAGAAAAAGATGCTCGATTTGGATGGAAATTAGTACTTCCAACAGTAATACTTATTGCTTTATTAATATTATACCCTGTCTTTTATAACATATATCTAAGTTTTTTTGAGGTATCAATATCAGATGCCCCAAACAAATTTATAGGTCTTGAAAATTATAAAGAAATATTAACAGATTCCTCCTTCTGGAGATCTTTTGGCATAACTATATTATTTACCCTAACTACCGTTATAGGAAGTATTCTTTTAGGATTAGGTGTAGCTTTGTTAATGAATAGGCAATTTCCAGGAAGGGGTATTATAAGAGCTTTAATATTATTACCATATGTCACACCATTAATAGCTATAGTATTTGCATGGAAATATATCTTTTTACCTATAGATGGCCCTTTAATGCAATTTTTAGCTATGTTTGGAATGGACCCTGGTAATGATTTTGTAAATAATCCGAATAATGCTTTTTGGGTTGTTTCTATTTTCAATATATGGAGAAATTTTCCTTTTGTATATTTAATGATATTATCAAGATTGCAATCAATTAATTCAGATTATTATGAAGCAGCTGAAATTGATGGAGCTAGCGATTGGCAAAAATTTGTTCATATAACTTTGCCAGAATTATATTTTGTCATTGCTTCTGTTGCATTATTAAGAGGTATATGGAATTTTTATAAATTCGATGAGGTATATCTTATGTCAAAATTTGCAAATACATTGCCTGTATATATTTATGAGAAAGCATTTAGTGGTATACCCGAACAAGGAGTAGCTGCTGCTATTGCTACAATATTATTTTTAATAATGATTTCTTTAATAGGTCTATATGTAAAGAAGGTGTTAAAATGGTAAAGAAAAAGAGTTTTCTAAGAATATTTGTTTTTTGGTTTTTAATAGCTCTTTTAGTAGTTTTTATCACATATCCTTTCGCATGGATGGTTTCTGTATCCTTTAGATATGACACAGATGCTTTTGAACCTGGTTTAATCCCTAAGAGACCAACTTTTGATACATATGCAATTCTTTTGGGATTTAAAAAATCTGTTCGTGAAGAATTAAGCAATGAGCAACAACAATTATTAGAAATTATAAAAACTCTTCCAAAAGAACAACAAGAAGCTGTATTATCTCAAATAGAATCTCAAAGAAAAAAGGAATCATTCCCATTTTTAAGATTTTTTAGAAACAGTTTATTACTAGCTGGATTAAGTGCTTTAGTTAGCTTAATTTTATCAATATTTGGTGCATATGCATTTAGTAGAATAGAGTTTAAAGGAAGAGGTACAATACAAAGAGGTGTATTAATTGTTTATCTATTTGGTGGTACAATATTAGCAGTTCCGCTATATCAAATTTTTGTTAAAATAGGTTTGACATCTTCTGGAATGTCTTCTGCAATAGCATTATTTATAATATATATAGTGCAAACAATACCTGTTTCACTATATATGTTAGGTAATTATTTTAGAACTATTCCTAGATCTATTGAAGAGGCAGCTATTATAGACGGGACCACAAGAATGGGTGTTATTACAAAAATAATAATTCCTTTATCTTTACCTGCTATAATTACAGTATATATATATGCATTCATGATTGCATGGAATGAATTTTTATTTGCGTCTATATTTGTAAGACCATTCCCCGAATTTTATACATTACCATTAGGATTAAATGAAATATTTAATTCTGAACATGCTATATGGGCAAAAATGATGGCAGCCTCTGTAGTTACTGCTGTTCCTGTAGTTATTATGTTTATGCTGATGGAAAAATATTTAACAGGCGGATTAACTGCTGGAGGTGTAAAAGAATAAGAGGTGATTTTTATGATTATAAATAAAATAAAAGGAATTTATAACTCTTTGACTAAAAGAGAAAAAAAGGTAGCAGATTATATAATTGAAAGAGCTCCAGATGTAATTCATTATAGTATAACGGAGTTAGCTAATTGGGCAGAAGTAAGCGAAACCACGGTTTACCGTGTAATAAAAAAATTAGGATTTACCGGTTATCAAAATTTTAAAATTGCATTAGCAAAAGAATTGTCTGAACCATCCCTTGAAACAAATGACGAAGAAGATATTTTTTCTAATTTTCATAATAAAATTTGTAATAGTTTAAATATTATATACAAAAATTTAAATAAGAAACTTTTAAATAATGTTGCTGATAAGATTCTACAATCTAAAAAATTAATATTTTTTGCCGTTGGAAGATCTTTTCCTGTAGCTCTTGATAGTTCATTAAAATTTGCAGCATTAGGGTTACCTGCTTCAGCTTATTCTGATCCACATATGCAGGTTATTGTGGGAGCAAACTTAAGTAAAGAAGATATGGTTATATCAATAAGTCATTCTGGATATATTAGGGATGTTTTTAAATCAACACAAATAGCTAAAGATACTGGTGCATATACAGTAGCAATAACTTCCGGTGTGGAATCGCCATTGAGTATGGTAGTTCATGATGTTATTTATACTACACCAAGTGATCCATCTGAAAATGAATTTACTCATGACAGAATAGGTGAAATGTATATTATAGAATTATTATATAATCTTGTTGTTTCTAAAAAATTTAATGAAGAACACTTTAATAAATTAAAAAATGTTATAGAGCCAAAGAAATTTTAGAATAGAGGTGTTTTTATGTATCAAAATATATACGAAAAATTGAAATTCTTATATCCAGAAAAAACCGATGAATTATATAAAAAACTAATGTCTTTAATTGATAATTATAAAATTTCAGATAAAGACATTAACTTAACGGAAAAAGATATTATTCTAATTACTTACGGTGATTCAATAAAAAAAGATGGTGAAAAACCTTTATATACTTTACATAAGTTTTTAAACAAACATGTAAAGGGGATTATTAATACTGTGCATATACTTCCTTTTTTTCCTTATTCATCAGATGATGGATTCTCCGTAATTGATTATAAAAAAGTTAATCCAAAATTAGGAACTTGGGGAGATATTGAAAACTTATCAAAAGATTATAATTTAATGTTCGATGCTGTTATTAATCACATTTCTAAAAAAAGTAAGTGGTTTCAAGAGTATTTAAAAGGAAATCCAAAATACAAAGATTATTTTATTGAACAAGAACCTGTTGAAGAATTAAAACATGTGACGAGGCCAAGAGCTTTACCTTTATTACATATATATGAAACTGTTGATGGTAAAAAACATATATGGACTACATTTAGTGAAGATCAAATTGATTTAAATTATAAATCTGAAAATTTATTTTTAGAAATTGTTGAAATACTATTATTTTATGCAAAAAAAGGGGCTAAATTAATTAGATTAGATGCAATTGGATATCTCTGGAAAGAATTAGGAACAACATGTATTCATTTAGAACAAACTCATAAGATGATACAATTATTTAGAGATATATTAGATTTAACTGCAAAAGATGTAATACTTATTACAGAAACCAATGTGCCCCATAAAGAAAATATATCCTATTTTGGTAATGGATATAATGAAGCTCAAATGGTATATAATTTTTCTTTACCTCCATTAGTTTTGCACTCATTTTTATCAAAAAATGCTTATTATATATCTCATTGGGCTGATACTTTGGAAACCCCTAGCGATAAAACTACATTTTTCAATTTTTTGGCATCACATGATGGAATAGGCTTAATGCCTGCAAAGGGAATTTTAAAAGATGAAGAGATTGATTATCTTGTTGAACATACTTTGAAAAACAATGGCCTTGTTTCATATAAAAATAATCCTGATGGATCCAAATCTCCATATGAATTAAATATTAATTATTTTGACGCGTTATTTGAAGAGAATGAAGATATGGAATTAAATATTAAAAAATTTGTTTCTGCATACGCAATAGCTGCAGCAATTAAAGGTGTTCCAGGAATATATATTCATAGTTTATTAGGTTCCAGAAATTATTATGAAGGTGTAAAGAAGACTGGAATAAATAGAACCATTAATAGGGAAAAACTAGACTATGAAACTCTTGAAAAAGAAATAAATGATCCCAATTCTTTAAGATATAAGATATTCAACGCTATTAAAAATATGTTAAAAATAAGAATTTCAAATAAAGTATTTAATCCAAAGTCCGATCAAAAAGTTTTATTCTTAGATAATAGAGTATTTTCTTTTATTAGAGAATATGAAGATGAAAAAATATTAATTTTAACAAATGTATCAAATAAAGATATAACTATTGTATTAAAAAATATGTTATCTGAAAAACCAGTTGATCTTTTATCAAATAAAAAAATTGAAGTTATAAATAACAAATTAATAATTAAATTAATGCCCTATGAAACGTTATGGATTAAATAATAATCTCATCTATTAATATTATTTTATTAGCAATAGATACCCCCTAAAAGGGGGTATTTTGTTTGTAAAGCAAATTATGATAAAATATGATTAAATATATAATTGAAAGGAGTTTATTCATGTATGGCGATAGCATATTAAGAAAATTTCTAACCTTTTTTATATCTCCTTATGTTATAAAAAAATATAATATAAAAGTTTTAGGAAACATACCTAAACCGCCATTTTTATTTATTACAAATCATACACACATACATGATGGTTTATTTGTTCAATCCGTTATTCCTTACCCCATTAGCTTTGTTGTTGCATCTGGCACATATAATAACAAAACATATCATTTTCTTTTTAAACATTTTAAATTTATACCTAAACAAAAAGGTATTCCTGATATAAAAACAGCTAGAAATATTCTAACTGTTTTAAAAAATAACGGAATTGTTGGTCTCTTCCCAGAAGGTTCGACTACATGGTCTGGTGCATTTCAAACAGTTCCACCTGGAACAGATAAGCTATTAAATAAAATAAATGTACCTATATTAGCTGCAAAAATTAAAGGTGGATATTTATCAAAACCACGTTGGGCAAAACATTCAAGAAAAGGGAATATCTATATTGAATTAAAAGAATTTAATGATGCTTCAGCATTAGATTATATTAAGCATAATGAATGGGATTGGCAAAACAATATTAAAGAAAAATATATAGGTAAAAATAAAGCTGATGGTTTAGAAAGAATTATATGGTTTTGTGATAAATGTAATTCTTTTAATAGTATAAAAAGTTATGGAGACATAGCAAAATGTGAAAAATGCAATTTTGAATATGTTATAGATGATTTTGGATATGTAAATAATAATAGAATCGATACTATAATATATAATCAAAAAGAAAAACTTATAGAATATTTAAAAAATAATAAATACATCGTATTGGATATTGGTACTATAGAAGAAAGAAAATTATTTAATCCGAAATTATTGAATAAAGAAAAAGGTCCTATTGAAATTTTTGAAAATATAATTAAAATTAATAATAATAATTTTGAATTTGACAAAATAAAAAATGGTGTATGTTTTGTATCAAATATTTTTGAATTTATATATAATGAAAATGTTTACAGAATATCTTCAGAAAATTATAGTTATTTAATATATAACATATATAAAATAAGGAGTGGGAAAAATGTACATATCGATGGTTGATGATTTTTTTTGGATTTCTATCTTTTTTGCTATTGCAATTTTATTAAAAAGAGTTATTCCTGCATTACAAAAATTTGTTATTCCTAATTCCATTTTAGCGGGATTTATAGGTTTTATTATGGGACCAAATTTGTTGCACATAGTAGATTTAGATATTGATGGACTAGGGAGAATTATTTATCATTTAATGGCTATAGGATTTATAGCATTAGCTTTAAGGAAAGTAGAAAGTAAAACAAAGTATGGCAAAGCCGGTTTTATTATCGTATCAACTTATTTATTTCAAGGTATTTTAGGAGTATCTTTAGCAAGTTTATTTTTCCTATTTGATAAAAAAACTCCTATACCTATAGGTTTTATTATTCCATTAGGATTTGGTCAGGGACCTGGTCAGGCATATTCAATAGGTTCTCAATGGCAACAATTAGGGCTTACTAATGGTGGTTCAATTGGTTTAGCAATAGCAGCTGCTGGATTTGGATGGGCTACTATTGGAGGATTAATAATATTAAATATATTATTAGCTAAATGGAAAAAAGAAAAGAAAAATATTATTCATAAAAAAGAAGTGTTAGTAAAAGATTATGAATTTTCAGATATGGATGGACTGACAATACAATTTGTATTTATTGGTATAATATATGCAGTAACATATTATGGAATTAAACTGCTTACAGAATTTCTAAACCAATATGGAAATATAGGTCATACTTTTGGTACTGTACTCTGGGGATTTCACTTTGTATTTGGAGCTATATTTGCTATAATTTTTAGAAGCGTATATATAAAATTAAGAGAGAAGAATATTGCTAAAGAAAACTATTTAAACAATTTTCTTCTTCAAAGAATTGCAGGTGTAGTATTTGATTTTATGGTTGCAGCTTCAATAAGTGCTGTATCATTAGAAAGAATAAAAGGTTATTTCTGGCAAATATTTATATTAACTTTTATAGCTGGAGTATTAACATATTTTTATGTAATGTTTTTAACTAAAAAAGTGATAACAAATCATGAAGTAGAAAATAGAATAGCTTTTTTTGGAATGTTAACAGGTACTATTTCAACTGCAATGGCTTTATTAAGAGAAGTAGATCCAACTCTTGAAACAGGAGTTGCAGAAAATTTAATCTTTGGAAGCGGATTATCTTTAATGATAGGATTTCCATTGATTGCAATTCTAAATTTACCAGCATTATATTTAACAACAGGAAATATTATATATAATTATTATGGATTAGGTTTAATGATAGTATATAATTTGTTATTATTCTTAATTTTCTTTAGAAAACCAAAAAATGCTTGACATTATACATTTATTATGATAGAATAATGTAAAAATTATTATGAGGTGTTAACATGATTGCGAGAAATTCATCCAAATTTTTAAAACAAATAATAAATTTAAATAACTATTATTGGTATGGAAAGGGCATCCACGATGATGACCTCCATACCTTTTTTGTTATATATAATTAGGTGTGAGGTTAATAAAGGTGGATGCCAAATTGGCATCCACCTTTTTTTATTAAAAATTCTATAACATAAAAATTTTGGAGGTGTTATTATGAAAAAGTTAGCATTATTATTAGTTTTATTAATTACTTTAACGGGATTTTCTTTAACTATTGGTATTACACAAATTGTTGATCATCCTGCTTTAAACCAGATAAAAGAAGCTATTATCAAAACCATCAAGGAAAAACATCCTGAAATCATTATTGATTTCCAAAACGCTCAAGGTTCTTATCAAAATGCTGTATCTATAGCTCAAGAATTTAAAAATTCTGCTGATATTATTGTAGCTATAACAACTCCAAGTGCACAAGCAGCAGCTAATATTATTAAAAATAAACCTTTAATTTTTTCTGCTGTAACTGATCCCGTTAGTGCCGGATTAATTAAACATTTTGGAAAAAATAATGGCAATATAGTGGGTTTAAGTGATCTTCTTCCTGTAAATGTTCATTTATCTCTATTAAAAAAGATTTTTCCTAATGCTAAAAATATTGGAATTATTTTCAATCCTGGAGAACAAAATTCAAAAACTTTACTAGAACTTTCTAAACAATTTGCTAAAGATTTGAATTTAAATATTGTAGAAATACCAGGAACTACTTCATCAGAAATGATAACTTCATTAAACACAAAAATTAATGATATTGATATTGTATATATTTTTACTGATAATCTCCTTGCATCAACTATAGAAAGTGTTTCAAAAATACTTAATGATAATTTCATTCCATCTATTTCTGGAGATATTGAATTAGCTAAACAGGCAAAAAGCATTATTGGTTTTGGTTTTGATTATTATTCATTAGGATTAGAAACTGGCAAAATGGTAAATAAAATAATAGAAGGCAAAAATACTTCTGATTTAGAATCTAAAACTATGGATATGAGTGCATTAAATTTATTAATTAATTTAAAATCAGCTAAAAAATTTAATATAGATATCCCCGATTCTCTAATAAATGCTGCTGATATTATTGTGAGGTGAATACTTATGATTGAGATATTTGAACAAGGTTTAATATTATCTATATTATCTCTTGGAGTGTTCACCACTTTTAAAATAATTGACACACCTGACTTAACCACAGATGGTTCATATGTTCTTGGAGGAGCTATTACTGTATTGGCTTTACATAATAACATAAATTGGATAATAGCTTTATTAATTGGTGCATTCTTTGCAGGACTTTCAGGTTCATTAACAGGATTAATTCATACTAAAACAAAAATCAATCCATTACTTGCAAGCATTTTAGTTATGATTATGCTTTATTCAATAAATATCCGATTAATGAATGGTCCTAATTTATCTTTGCCAAAAAATTCATCAGAAAGTACTATAAACCTTTCAGGAACGAAATTAGATTTTTTATTAGATAATAAAAGCGATGTGATATTAGGGAAAAATACATCGTTTTCATTTTTAAATCCTTTTGATAATCATACCCTTTTAAAATTATTCATCATAACAATTCTAGTATTTTTTATATATTATTTATTTTTAAAAACAGAATTAGGTACATTATTAAGAGCTTTTGGTTCAAATAAACACGGTGTTTTGACAATAGGAGTAAATCCTGATATTATAAGTATTTTAGGTTTATCTATAGGAAATTTTTTAGTTGGTATAAGTGGTGGATTGTTTTCTATTTATGCTGGATTTGCTGATGTTAATATGGGACAAGGAATGCTGGTAACAGGTTTAGCAGCAGTTATTTTAGGGGAAATAATTTTTAAAAATGATTTTCTATTAAAAATACCAGCTCCACTTTTTGGTGGAATTTTATATCAATTAATTATAAGTATGGTTATAAAATATGGATATAATATAGGTTTTAAAGCAAGTGACCTTAAATTAGCCACCGCTTTATTTATAATAACTGTTATTGCTTTAAGAAATTCGGAGGTGAAAAAATGGTTGAACTCAAAAATATCACTGTCATTTACAACAAAGGAACAGCCAATGAAAAAATTGGTTTAAATAATTTTAATTTAAAAATAAATGATGGTGATTTTATTACAATAATAGGTTCTAACGGTGCTGGAAAATCTACATTATTTAAAGTTATAATGGGTTTAATAAAGCCTTCAAAAGGAAAATATATTATAAATAATAAAAATATGAATAATTCTACTCCATTTCAACTTTCAAAAATGATTAGTATTGTATATCAAAATCCTGATATTGGCGTATTTCCAGACTTAACAATAAAAGAAAATCTTATCTTGGGTTCTAAAAAAGGAATGAGATTTTTAAAATTTGGGAAATTACCCTCATTAGAACTATTAAAATCTCTAGATATGGGTTTAGAAAAAAGGCTGGATGTAAAAGTAAAAGAATTATCAGGTGGGCAAAAGCAAGCACTTGCTTTAATATTGGCAACAATCTCTAAACCAAAATTATTATTATTAGACGAACATACTGCTGCTTTAGATCCAGTAGCAACAGAAAAAATAATGGATTTAACATTAAAAATAAATAAAGATTTCAATATAACTACATTAATGATATCTCATAATACTTTAGTTGTTTCTAAGTATTCAGAAAAAATAATAAAAATTGAAGATGGGAATATAGTAAATGCCGCCTAACATGATATAATTTATTGAAAGGTGGTGAATAATGAAAAATTTAGAAAATTTTTTTAAAGATGAAAAAATAAATTTTAATATAAAAAGGTTGTTTAAGAATAATAATCAAAAAATTGCTGTTATTTGTTATGCAGAAAATGAAGAAAATGAAATTTTAATGCTTGAAAGAATAAATGAACCATTTGCAGGACATCTTGTTCCACCTGGTGGAAAAGTTGAAGAAAATGAAAATATTGTAAAAGCCATTAAAAGGGAATTTTTAGAAGAAACTGGTTTTTCTTTAAATAATTTAAGATTAAAAGTATTCACTTCAGAAGAAGGACCGGATCACTATAATTGGATATTGTTTATATTTTTAGGTGAAGTAAAAAAAGGAGAATTGAAATATTGTAATGAAGGCATTTTAAAATGGGTTTCAAAAGATAAACTTTTTGAGGAAAATCTAACTAATATAGACAAAAAAATAATCCCATATTTATATGAAAAAGAAGGAATATTTTATTTGGAAATAAATTATGATGAACATAAAAAAGCTGAAATAATTAATATAGAAAAAATAGAGACCAATTAGGTCTCTATTATATTTCTCTAACTTCTTTAATTCCAAATCTTACTGATGCTATTATTAATGCAGACAATAAAATTAAAGCACCTATAATTTGTTGAGTGGTCATTTTTTCTCCTAAAAAAATATATGCAGATATCATTGCAAATATCGGCTCTCCAACAAAAATAAAAGCAGTTGTATTTGTTGAGACAACCTTTTGATATTTCAATTGAATTAAAGTAGCTATTGTTGAAGCAAATACCGCTGTAAATATTGCTGTTCCTACCATGGGAAGTGTAATATTAATAGGTTTAGTAAAAGCTAATATCCCATTTAAAACTGCAACTATCATGAATTGATAACCTAAAAGCGATGTTTCTTCAACTATTTTTGAATATTTTGTTATATAAACCATAGACAATGCAAAAGCTACAGCACATATAAATGTAAGAATGTCACCTAAATTAATTCCATGAATTCCTCCAGATAAATAATATGAACCTATAGCAGCCAAAGGTAAAGCTATTAAATGATTAATATGAGGTTTTTCTTTTTCAACTAAATACGAAAATAATGGTGTTAATATTATATATAGTGATGTAATAAATCCACTTTTTGATGCTGTTGTTAAGGTTAGACCAATAGTTTGCGTAATAAAACCTAATGCAATAAATAACCCTATAATAACTCCATATTTAAAATTTTGTTTTTTCCAAATAGCAAATGACAATAATGAAGCTATTGCAAATCTAATTGTTAAAAATATATATACATCATCACTACCTACTGTTACTTTTACCAGGGGAAATGTACTTCCCCATACAAATGTAACTAATATTAATAGAAAATACGCTTTTAACATTACATCCCCCCATTCTTTATATTTAAATTAATTCTATCATTTTTTACTTTTTTTGTCAAAAATGATATAATAGGTTAATGGAGGTGGAAATATGTCATCAAAAGTGTTTTTTACAAACTTAAGGACAAGACCAGGTATGAATTTATTAGATAAATTAGAACGTCTAATTAAAAAAGCTGGTATAGAAAATATAGACTTTAAGGATAAATTTGTGGCTATTAAAATCCACTTTGGAGAACCTGGAAATCTTGCATACATCAGGCCAAACTATGCATCAAGATTAGTAAAAATAATAAAAAATCTTGGAGGAAAACCTTTTTTAACAGATTCCAACACATTATATTCTGGTAGAAGATCTAATGCTCTAGATCATTTAGAAAGCGCATATGAAAATGGATTTAATCCATTATCTATTGGTTGTCATGTAATAATCGCAGATGGTTTAAAAGGGACCGAATACACAGAAGTTCCCATAAATTTAGAATATTGTAAAACTGCTAAAATAGGAACAGCTGTAATGGATAGTGATATAGTTATCGCAATGACACATTTTAAAGGTCATGAGCAGGCTGGATTTGGCGGAACCTTAAAAAATCTTGGAATGGGGTGCGCTTCACGAGGAGGAAAACTAGAATTACATTCTACTTCACAACCAAAGATTGTAGAAAAAAATTGTGTTGGTTGTGGAATTTGCGTAAAAAATTGTGCTCATGACGCTATTCATTTAAATGAAAAAAAGATTGCTTTTATTGACTATGATAAATGTGTTGGTTGTGGACAATGTGTAGCGGTTTGTCAATATAATGCTGCTCAAGTAATTTGGAATGAATCATCTGAAATTATGAATAAAAAAATTGCAGAATATACCTACGCAATTGTAAAAGATAAACCTGCTTTTTACATCAATTTTATCATGAATGTATCTCCTGATTGTGATTGTTGGTCAAATAATGATTATCCTTTAGTTCCAGACATTGGAATAGCTGCTTCTTTTGATCCTGTTGCTCTTGATATGGCAAGCGTCGATTTAGTTAAAAATGCTCCTGGACTGCCTGGAAGTAAAATTTATAAAGATCATAATCATGATTTTGTTGGAGAAGATAAATTTAAGTTTGTTCATCCTAATGCTGATTGGGAAGCTGGGTTAAATCACGCCGAGAAAATTGGTTTAGGAACAAAAAAATATGAACTAATTGAAATATAATAATGCAGTCAAATGACTGCATTATTTTAATTTATGTTCCCCATATAATAAAGGTTCTTCTGTTTTTAACATTTCTTGATTGATAATTTTTCCTATATAAATAACATGATCACCAGCTTCTGCTTTACTTACAATTTCGCATTCAAAAAAAGCTACAATATCTTTTAATTTAGGAATGCCATTAGAAGATAATTCATAATCAACATGCTCAAATTTATTCATATTTTTACCGCTTTTACTTCCAAAAAATTTAGCTAACTCTTTTTGTTTTTTTGATAAAATACATACGCCAAATTTATCTGTATTTTCAAGAAGATTATATGAATATCTTTGTTTTCCAATAGATATTGCAATCATAGGTGGATTAATAGATACTCTCGTTATCCAGGCAACAGTTATTCCATTTAATTTACCTTTTGAATTCATTGTAACTATTGAGGCTACATTATATATCTTACCTAAGGCATCCATAATATCCCTCCATCAAAAAAGCGCCTTTCGGCGCTATGTATAATTATTCTCCCATCATATTTTTTAACGTTGTTTTTATTTCATCTATAACTTTTTGAGATTCAGTTTTAATTTCATCATCATTTGTAGTTGCTACAATTTTTTCAAAGGCTTGAAGGATTTTTTCTAATTCTGGTTGTATCACATCTTTTGGCTGAGAGGTTATATATTGTTTGATATATTGATAATATGTATAATTATATTCAAATGCAATTTGTGGATCATCAGGATTTAATTGATATAATCTTATTAAAGTATCCATATCTTTATTTTTCATATACATTTCCTTTAATATATTAAATTCTTTATTTTTTAATTGGTCAAAATAATTTTGAATTTCATCAATATTTATTTCTTTATTTATTAAATCTGGATACATTACTTTTGCATAATATAGACCTTGTAGATCTTTTGATAACTCTGTTTTTTCCTTTTTTACATTTTCATCTGAAATATTTTTTATTTCAGAATCTAGCTCATCAATTTCGTTACTTAAATCTTCTTCACTCATATTAATATATTTACTATTTCTGTATTTTGAAATTATTTTTTCTAATTCAATCATTTCTGGTAAGGTTTGATCTAATTCTTTAACCAAATTTAAATAACTTAATTTCCATAATTCTGGAGCTGCTTCATTTGTATTAATCGCATCATATAATTTTTTCTCAATATCCATTTTTTCATCCAAAGTTTTTGCCTTTTCTATTCTATCCTCATAAATTAAAGGTTCGTATTTTAGTGCATAACTAAAATCTTTTGAGTATTCCATATACCAATTATATAGTTTATCATTTTTTACTGCTTCTTTTAATGAAGACATTAATTCAGAATCAGTTTTTATATCATCTATAGAATTATATGTCTTTTTACCTTCTACTTTAATGATATGATATCCATATTGTGTTTTAATTGGACCTACTATATCTCCAATATTTGCATTATATGCTGCATCAAAATATTCTGGTGCAATTTGATTTTTTGCAGCCCAATTTATACTTCCTCCATTTTCAGCTGATTGTGTATCAAGAGAATATTGCTTAGCTGCGTTTTCAAAAGTAACTTCGCCTGATTTTATTTTATTTAATATACTATTAGCAGTTGATTCATCTGTAACTAAGATATGTTTAGTTAATACTTTCTCATTTCTTAATTTTATATCTTCAAAATTATTTTTAATGTATTCATTCAATTCTTCATCTGTTACCGCACCAATAGTAGTATCTATATATTTATAGTATTCATTTGATAATAATGCCTCTCTTAAAAAATCCTTAAGTTTATCTTCTGAACCAAAATAATTTATTATTTGTTCCTTAGTTTGAGGATTATTTAAATATTGAGAAGTTAGATCTTCCACCTGTTTGTTTACTTTATCCATATCTACTATATACCCATTTGTTTTTGCATAATATTCAAAAATTTTATAATTTATAAGATTTTTTATTGTAGTAAGCATATAATAAGGTTCTTTCATTTTGTCATATTGCTGCCCACTTTGTTGTAAAGAATTAACTTTATTCATATACTCAATTTCAAAAGTTTTATCATCCAAAGAATAATCATTCAATACCTTTCCATCTTTTGTTAAATATCCAATAACTTCTGAAAAAGATAAGACACTAAATACAACTAATAGTAAAACTAAAACAACTTTTCTCATCCTACACCTCCAAATTTATATATCTATTTTTGATTTAAACTTATTATCACCCATTTTTGAAATAGGTACCACATTTAGTAATCCTTCATTAAAACACATTGTTAAGTCTTTATCTAATCCCATCTTTTTTAACTTTTGGGAATGTAAAGAATATTGCATTATTCTCACATGCGGAATATTTTTCATGTTCAAAGCTATATATGATTCATCATTTAAATATGTAATATCTTGTTTAGATAATATTGAAAGCAGTCTTCCAGCTGTAAATACATCTTCCAATGAAACTCTATTGTCTGTTCCACTACATATAATACCTATATCATCTATCTTCTTAGATATTATATATTCTATAACAGCTTTTAAATTCAGTAAAGAAGCTGCTATTGTTATCCCTTTTGAATTAGCTAATAATAAAGCTTTAGATCCGTTCGTTGTACATAAAATTGCGTTCTTTTCTTTTAGATTTGATGCATTTTTTAATATTTCAGAAGGAGAATTTGAATAATCAAACCCTGATATTTTTATAGCATTTCTTTCTCCAACTAAAATAGAATATTCATTTTTAAGTTTAAATGCTTTATCTGGACTGTCTGTTGCCATTACATACTTTACACCTACTGATAACAGTATTGCTATTGTAGACGTTGCTCTTAATGTATCTATAACAATATAATACTTATGAGATTCTAAATTTGAATTTGGTAAAAAATATGTATACAGTCTCACATTTCTTCCTCCACTGTACTAGGATGTATTAAATTACCTTCATCAAGATGCCATGTTTCATTTAAATTCAATATTCTTACCTTGCTTTCCAAAATTTCTATTGTTGTAACTGATGCATTATCAAGCATAAAATTCCTATGCTGATTCAAAGGTAAATTTAAAACCCAACAAATAAGCGTTCTTACAAGTAATGCATGAGAAACTATTACAATATTTCCATCATTTTTTCTAATAATTTTTTTTAAAGAATTAACTCCACGTTTTTGAGCTTCCCCTAATGATTCAACGCCACTAATAAAAGCCCATGGATCTTTTGACCATAATTCAAATTCCATTGAAAATTTTTTCTTCACTTCATTAATATTATATCCATTCCACAATGACACTTGAACTTCTTTAAAATCTTCAATAATTTCCGGCTTTGATTGAATATTTTCTGCAATAGGTAAAGCTGTATTATAAGCTCTTTTTAATGGTGAAGAATAAACCTTTACAAAATTTATATTTTTAAATCTTCTCCCTAAATTTTCTGCTTGTTTAATCCCTATTTCATTCAAATCTATATCAACATTTCCCTGCCATTTTCTTTTTAAATTCCAATCTGTCATTCCATGGCGAATTAAATATATTTTCAAAAGTTTTCCCCCTTAATCTATTAAATATTTTATCATATTTTCGTAATTTTTGTATACATATCTTTAATCTTTTTTTCATCATAAAATCCTGGTGTATTTTTTATATGAGATGAAGACATTACTTCTTTTGTAAATAATTCTAATTCTTCATTAGAAAAAGTTATACTAAAATTGTAAACACCTAAATCTTTTAAAAATTTAAAGAAATTATCTAAGGTCCCATATACATCTTTTATTATTTTTGTTTTTTCTGGAGAATATTTATCAACTTCTTCTGCTACCAAAGGTAAAAATATTGCTGTTGCTTGACCATGTCTTATTTCTTTATGAATGGTAATTCTATATCCTAAAGAATGTGGAAGTATTGTTCCGGTTTGAGCAATTACCATACCAGCAAGAGTTGAGGCTATTGCCAATTTCTCTCTATATTCAACATTTTCTAAGTCCTCTAATGCTTTTGGTAAGTATTCATAGATAAGTCTAATCGACTCTTTAGCAAGCATATCAGACATAATAGTAGATTTTTTAGAAAGTATTCCTTCAATTGAATGAGATAAAGCATCAACAGCTGTAGTGAGCGTTAAATTCTTATTCATTTTAATCATATATTTAGGATCCAAATAAGAAACATCTGGAAAAATTAATTCGCTCTTAAATCCTGTCTTTCTACCATTTGGTTTTGTTAAAACGGCAAATGGAGTTACTTCACTACCTGTACCAGATGTTGTAGGAATAGCTACTATAGGCAAAGCAACGTCGTAATTATTCATATCAAATAAGTCATCTGGAGTTAATTCAGGATTTGCTGTTAAAACGGCAATTGCCTTTCCAGCATCCATTGGACTTCCGCCACCTATTGCAATAACAAAATCACATTCATTTTTAATTGCTATTTCCTTTCCAGTCATTACCATTTCATATGTTGGATTTTCACCAATACCATCATAATGAATGTATGGAATATCAAATTCTTTCAATACTTTAATCACATCATCTAACGCTCCTGTGATTTTTGCGGAATTTTTCCCTGTAACAATTATTGCTTTTTCTCCTAATATCAACTCTTCCTTATTTAAAAAAATACAGTCTTTTCCATAAAATAATTTTGTTGGCATATAATATAACATCCAAACACCCCCATAACTTATATATTAATTATATAGGATGTATTCTCTAAAAAGTCTAAAATGAAATGAAGACTCGAAGATTGGCCTTAAAATTATGAATGTAAGCCGTCAAAATTACATGGATGTAATTTTGAGCGAAACAATATACGATGTATTGTTTGAGCGACGGCTGAGAATGAATAATTTTAAGGATTAGCAATCAAGCTGTCTGAATGAATTTAACTTTTTAGACAGTCTTCTATATATTAATTATATTATACACTATTTTCTTAAAAATACCTTAAAATTAAAAATGAGCTCAAATGAGCTCTATTTTAAAATAATATTTAATATATCCTTATAATTCAATTTTTCGCCTTTATATTGAAAATATTCTTCATTATGAAATTTAATTCTAGAATTTTCAAGTAATTCTAAATTTTTCTTTTTAAATCCAATAAAATTTGATTTGAATTTCATTGGTACTAATAAATCGGAAAAATTTAAAATAATATCTTCTGCTATTTTAGTTCTTACTAAATCCCCAAAAGAATCATGATACGGTCCTGCTACAACATTGTCTTTTTCTTTTCCATATAAACAAATTCCAAGTCTTATTACTCTCTTTCCAGATGCTTCTATTATCTCTGTCATTTTTGCCACTTTTTCAACTGCTTTATTAAGAGTTTCTGGTTTATACAAACCATTTTCATACATTTTCTCTAATTTTGCATTTTTTAATACAACTGTTGGATGTATTCTTACACTTTTAGCTTTCAAAAAAGTTGTTATTATTGCAGAATTTATATCTTTATTATATGAACTCTCTGGAAGGCCTGTCATTAAATGAATTCCATAATCTATATTATTTTTTTCGAGTAATTCTATTGCATTCCATATATCATCTATATTATGAGGTCTGTTTGATGCATTTAAAACATTTTCATAAAATGATTGAACACCTAATTCAATAAAATTTATATTATAATTTTTTAATATATTTATCTTTTCTTTAGTAATTTCTTCTGGTGATGTTGAAAATCTTATTCCTAAAGATTTTCTATTATTTATCTTTTCTTGAGCCCAATCTAAATAAAATTTCATATCTTTATCATTCATGCCAGTAAATGTAGCTCCATAAAATGCAATAAAAGGTATGATATTTTTTGGGAAATATTTGATATATTTTTCAAAAGTATTATTTAAATTTTCTTTATTTGGTTTTATTTTTATACCTGTAGCTGAATATTCATTGCAAAAAACACAAATTTTTTTACATCCAGCATGTGGAATAAAAATTGGTATTATATATTCCCTTGACACATTTTCACCTCTATTAATTAAACCGGTGGATATAAATCCACCGGTAATTTTTATTACTTTTTACTTTTCTAATCCTATTAATTTTTTTACAAAATTTGGTAATGCAAAACTTGCAACATGAATTTCTTCATTATAATATTTTAATGTATCCTTCTTTTCAAAACTTCTTATTTTTTCAGGATCAAAATCTTTTAATGGATCTAATCCTTTTGATGCAAATGTATAACTCCACATTCCTGATGGATATGTAGTCATAAATCCCATATATACTTTCGCTACAGGAAATGCTTTTTTAATTCTATTATAAGCTATTCCAACCCAAGCTCTATCATAAAATGGATCTTCTGTTTCTGCTGAAAACACACCATTTTCTGTTAATGCATTATTACATGCTTTATAAAATTCTTCAGTAAATAAATGTCCACCTTCACCAGCAGTAGGATCTGTAGAGTCTACTATAATAACATCAAAATAATTTTCAAATTGTCTTACATATTTTGATCCATCTTCATTTACTATTTTCAATTTTGGATTATCAAATTCTACACTTGTTGTTGGTAAGTAATTTCTTGCTGCTTCAATAACCATTGGATCTATTTCACACAATATTACTTCTTCAACTGAAGGATGTTTCAATACTTCTCTTGTAGACCCTCCATCTCCACCGCCAATTACTAGTACCCTTTTAGGATTTGGATGAATAAACATTGGCACGTGTACTAACATTTCATGATACATAAATTCATCTACTTCTGTTGTCATAGTTATTCCATCTAATGAAAAAACTCTACCTAATTCTGGATTTTCAAAAACATCAACTCTTTGATATTCGCTTTGCCCAGAAAACAATACCCTATTCATTTTCATAAATAACCCTACATCTCCACCAGTATACCATTCCATGTATAACATATGTCTTCCCGCTTCAAGATTTTTCTCCATTTCTATCCCTCCTAAACTTCAACCTTATGAGGTGAATTTTCATCTATTCCTATTTCTTCATAAATACCCCTTAAATGTTCTATTGTTTGTGCTCTTTGAGAATTAAATGCTTTTTTCAAAAATTCAAAACTTTTCCATGGATCTACATGATCTCCACATGTATAAATATCCACTGAAGCATAGCCATATTCTGGCCATGTATGAATAGCAAAATGTGATTCAGAAACAATAACAGCTCCACTTACCCCATGGGGCAAAAATCTGTGGAAAGTCGAGGTTACTATTGTGGCTCCTGATTCGATAGAAGCCTTTTTCATTAATTCTTCAATTTTATCAACATCATCTAAAATATCTTTATCACATTCATAGAATTCTGCAATAATATGTCTTCCTAATGATTTTGCCATTTACAACCCTCCCCATGGTTTATATTTTATTATTGTATTTCTATCCATAAAACCTTTGCTTTTTTCTTTTTACTTGAGTTTTTTATATAATGTATTTTATCTGCTTTAAAATAAAAAGCATCACCCGTTTTGGCTTTATACTTCACATCATCCAACCATAATTCTATGTTACCTTCCAAAACATATCCAAACTCAGAACCTTCATGGTAATTTTCTTCTTCAGTTTGTGCTTGAGGGGATAATTCCACTATTATTGGTTCAAGCTTCTTTACTTCAGTATCTGTCATGAGCAATTCTTCTTTTACTCCATCTGGTGTATCATAAATAGGTACTCTTTCAGATTTTTTATATATAATCTTTTTTTCCTCAAAATCTGAGAAAAATTCTTTTAAATTTGTTCCCAAAGCTCTTAAAATCATTTCTAAACTTTCAAGAGTTGGTGAAGTCAAATCTCTTTCTAATTGTGAAATAAATCCTCTAGTCAAATCTGCTCTTACTGCTAATTCTTCCTGAGTTAATCCTCTTGAAAGTCTCATTTTCTTTAATTTTTCACCAATTTTCATAATATCACCTGTATTTTTAAAGTGTCTTTTTTGTATTTTATACTGAACACTTATAACACTTTTTTCAAGCCTATTTTATATAAAGAACTTCTACAAACTCTCTAATTTTATAACATCTTTTATATTTATTTGAACACTATAATAAACAATACGTTTATTATTATAATCTTTTTTTATTTAATTGTCAACATAATTTTTTGTCAAAAAGATATTTATAATATTAAATCTCTTTTACGTTGTTATTGTTTTCATTTATTAATGTTATAATTGATTTAGACGATAATAAACATGACATATATTAGGAGGTAATATCATGGGAAATATAAAGGTTAAAATAATCTATGAATCGGATAATGAAGTTTTTGAAAGAGAATTTTCTAAAGATCAATTCAAAAATTTCAATGAATTAGTCAATTTTTTTCAAACCGAAAAACTAAATTCTGTACTTACAGGAATAAAAATAAATGATAAAGAAATACCAATGAAATTTTACGACGATATAAAGAACGCTTTTTTTGAAGGAGGAGAGTTAATAGAATTGACTTTTGATAATTTATATGGTCTTGTAAAAAAATTACTATTAGAAGGAGAACAGTATATTTCTAAAATCGAAAATTCTCTCAGTTCTATATCAAAAGAGATTATGTTAAATACTCAAGAAGGGCATAAAATGATAAACGCTTTAGCTGAGGGTTTACAGGCTATGAATACTATACTCTCACAAGCTTCCAAAGTGTTAAATAAAACTTTTATTAATCAAGAAGAAATGAATAAACAAAAAGAAATATTGGAAAAAATAATTGAATCTCAAAACATATCTGATAATGTAGAAATCTCCGATATTTTAGATTATGACTTTCCCGAATTATTGAATATATTTAAAAATGCTTTCAAAAGAGCTATTAACGAAATAGAGTGAGGTGATTTAATGTATCAACCAAACAATTTTCAACAAGCAAATAACAAATATGTGGAGAATATGGTTAAAACAGCTAGTCCGGCAAAATTAGTTGAATTATTATATTTAAATGCTATAGAAAGACTTAATAGAGCTGCAAAATTTATTGAAAGTAAAAAAATATCAGATGCTCATAATCAAATTGTTAGAGTAGAAGATATTATAATGGAATTAAATCTATCTTTGGACATGGAAAAAGGGGGAGAAATTTCAAAAAATTTAAGAGCATTATATTCATATATGTATAGAAGACTATTAGAGGCTAATTTGAATAAAGATAAAGAAATTTTAGAAGAAGTCAAAACTTTGCTAAATACTTTATTAGAAGCTTGGCGAGAAGCAATGAAACAGTCGGGAGATGTTATCAAACAGCAAGTTAATGCTCCTGAAAGAAAAGGTTTTGATATTTCTACATAGGAATAATTCGAAAAGGGTTGAGTTCAACCCTTTTTATTTTTATAAAAAATTTTGTGGTATAATTTAATAAAAAGGGGGGATATTATGGAATTTAAAAAAGCATCAGAAGTTCCTATTGTCACTATTGTTGATTTAGTTAACAATACTTTTAAAGATTATACCGTACCTATTAATTGGACAATAACTTCATTTGAACATGATATAAGAGAAAATTCTATTTCATTAGAAGATTCTTATATTGTTTTTGATGGTAATAACCCCATAGGTTTTTCCTTGATTTCAATTAGAGGAACTCGTGGAAGAATAGATGCTTTTGGATTTTTAAAAGAATATAGATTAAAAGGATACGGATCAGAGCTTCTATATTACACAATAGAGAAAATGAAGTGGAAAGGTATTACAAAGGTAACTTTAGAAGTTGTTAGAGATGAAAAAAATGCTATTAAGTTTTACAAAAAACATGGATTTAAAGAAAAAAGAATTTTAGAAAGTTTTATAAAGTATATTGAAAAAAGAGATGAACCGAAATATAATTATGTAATCACAGATTATAAATTTATACATGATAGAGCTGTTGAAGCCTTACATTATATTGGAAGAAAACCAAACTGGCAAAGAGAACCTAAAACCCTAGAATTATCAAAAGACAGATATCAAATGGAAAAAATAACAAGAAAAGGATTTACTATAGGTTATGTTGTATGGGGAACAACAAAAGATGGTGCTTTTATTGTAGACGTTTCTCCTGTAGTTGATCCAACTCTATATGAAGATATATTGCTGGACTTATTAAACAGATTTGCTGATTTAAACTTTAAAAGTGTTTCTTTAGTATCCCTTCCAGAAAATGACCCTCTTTATTCTATTATAAAAAAATTTGAATTTAACTCGTTTCTGCAACAAATAGAAATGGAAAAAAGAATCCATTAATCGCGACTGACATCAGTCGCGATTAATATTTTCCCATTCCCTTTTTAAAATTCCCATTATTATTTCATCATGATATTTACCTTCTCTAAAAATCTGTTCTCTCAAAACTCCTTCTATTTTAAATCCAACTTTTTCATAAGATCTTATTGCACGTTTATTGAAGCTAAAAACATGCAATTTTACCTTATTTATATTCATCTCATTAAAAACAAAATTAACCAATAATTTCATAGCTTCAGTTCCATATCCATTATTTAAAAATGGCTTCCCTATAAAAATACCAACTGTTACAACAGAGTTTTTCCAATCAACATTAGGAATACCACAACCACCAATATACTCTCCCGTTTTTTTCAATTCAATGGCAAAATTATATTCCCCATTCCCTAGAGGATTAATACTTTCATACCATTTTTCTTCATCTTCATATCTAAAAGGAAACATAATACCTGGTGTTAATCCTCTTCTAACTTCAATATCATTAATATATTCAACAACTTTATCTAAATCTTCTTTTTTATATGCCCTTAATCTAACCTTTTTCCCCTCAAACATTTTTTCACCCCCAAAAAATTAAAATTAATTTATAATAGTATAACAATTTCTCCCCTTTTATGTCAATTAATAGAAATAAAATTCAAATTTTAAAATCGTTATTAACTTCTAATTATTTACATTTCAAGACTATAATATTAAAAAAGTATATATGTAATTATGGTATAATATAGAAGAAAAATTTTTGGGAGTGATATTATGATTTTTGATACAATAGCTGCTATTTCATCTCCATTAGGAACTGGTGCAATTTCAGTTATTAGAATTACTGGCAATAAAACTATAAACTTAATTAATGATCTTTTCAATACTAAAAACCCTGAACCCAAAAAAATGTATTATAGTTGGATTAAAGATAATAATGAAATAATAGATGAAGTTACATGGGTATATCACAAAGGTCCAAAAAGTTATACCGGCGAAGATATGCTCGAAATCTTTGGTCATGGCGGCATTTTAGTAACCAAAAGAATATTGAATATTATTTTATCCAAAAATATTCGTGAAGCCTTGCCTGGAGAATTTTCAAAAAGAGCTGTAATGAATAAAAAAATGGATTTAATGAAAGCTGAAGCAATCAATGAATTAATCCACGCAAATTCAGAATATGCATTGAAAGCTGCCGCAAATCAAATGGAGGGCATTCTTTCAAAAAAAATCAAAAATATTAAAGATAAACTATTTGAAATTGCTGCGAGAATAGAAGTTGAAATGGATTATCCAGATGATTTCGAAGTGGACAATTTTGAATTTCTTGAATCTTTAAATAAAATCAAAAATGAACTTACATACTTATATGAAAATGCCGATAACGGAATATCTGCGATCGAAGGAATAAAAATGGCTATTGTCGGAAAGCCTAATGCAGGGAAATCAACATTATTAAATGCATTACTCAGAAAGGATAGAGCAATAGTAACGGATATCCCTGGAACTACAAGAGATACAATTGAAGAAAATCTAAATATAAGAGGAATATATATAAAATCTATAGACACTGCCGGAATAAGAGAAACAGAAGATATTGTTGAAAAAATAGGTGTTCAAAGATCTTTAAAAGCTGTTGAAGAATCTAAATTAATACTATTTATTTTAGATAATTCCACAGGTATTGAAGATTATGACATAGAAATATATGAAAAAATTAAAAAATTAAACAAAGATATTATTATAGTTATAAATAAATCAGATATCAAAAATAATGATAATTTTTATGTCCCATGGAAAAACCATGATATTGTAAGAATTTCAGCCGCTACTGGAAATATCAATAATTTAGAAGATTTAATCTATGATAAATTAAAAAATACCGTTACTACTAATAATTTAACTCTAACTAATGAAAGACAAAAAATAGCTGTTAAAAAAGCTATTGATTCTATTATTAAAGCTATTGAAGGGATTGAACTAGGTTTAACCAATGATGCTATTATGTTTGATGTAAGAAAAGCTATTGAAGGATTAAATGAGCTAACAGGCGAAGATTATACTGAAACATTACTAGATAATATATTCGGAAATTTCTGTGTAGGAAAGTAGGTGTATATATGAATTATACAATTTTATCTATTTTATTTGGATTAATTCCATTTGCTCAATTATATATTAAGGGTTGGCTGTTTTTTGGAATCTCTCTAATTGCTTTTATAATTTATTATCAAATTTTAAAAAATAAAGGAAAACAAGTATTTTCTTTTTTATCTGCAACAATAATCGGGAGTGAAGCTATAGCTTTACTTTTTGGCTTTACTAATTTTTTTATTTTATTTTATTTGATTATTGTCTCAGGAATTTTTTTAGTCGCTGCTAATGAAGAAAAAAAAGTGGATATATTGCGCGAATATATTAAATCGAATAATTTTGACTATAAAAAATGGAGTTTTTATCATTTATTTTTTGGCAGAGGTGAAATTTCTTCTATTGAAGAAGCGGGAAAATTAATACCATCTGTCTTTGCAATAGGAGAAAGAAAAATAGCATATTCTGTTAAAATGCCGAATGGTGATTTTTATAATAATATTATTCCCATAGAAAAAATAAATTCATACAATTTATATGACATTAAAGGAAAACAAGAGTTGTATTATACAAAAATACAGGATTTATTTTTACCTAATAGAAGGTTAAGAACATTGCATAAACCTTATTTAGAAAGTTTTTGTATTTCTATATCTACAATGGATGGAGATCTTATTTCGTTTTATGAAGAACCCGATATTCTTCAAAAAGTTATTAAAAAATTAGATGAAATATAACTTGTAAAAATCTTGAAATATTTTTTTACTTGACTAGTAATGATTTTTGTGGTATTATAATTCTCGGACATCTGATGAAGATGAATGCGTCGGAGCGTAGCGCAGATGGTAGCGCGCCGGTCTTGGGAACCGGAGGTCGCTGGTTCGATCCCAGTCGCTCCGACCAGAAGGTGGCGACCTTTTTAGTGCGGCTGTAGTTCAATTGGTAGAACACTGGCCTTCCAAGCCAGGGGTTGCGAGTTCGAGTCTCGTCGGCCGCTCCAGCGCCCATAGCTCAATAGGATAGAGCATTGGATTTCTAATCCAAGGGTTGGGGGTTCGAGTCCCTCTGGGCGCGCCACCTTTTTTTATTTAGCGATGGTGGCATTAGTTCAGTGGTAGAACGCCTGACTGTGGATCAGGATGTCGTGGGTTCAAATCCCACATGCCACCCCAAACAAAAAAGGAAGCTTTGAGCTTCCTTTTTTTGTTATAT